>JAQVQL010000321.1 GCA_028701595.1 Herbinix sp. | reverse complement strand
CTTATAACTGTGGACATGGGACTTGATCAGGGCAAGAATATATATGCTGTACCCGGAAGGATTACAGATAAGCTCAGCGAGGGCTGTAATAACTTAATTAAGATGGGTGCTAAGGTGGTTACCTCACCTAATGATATCCTTGAAGACGTGTTGGAATACTATAATAGTGAGGATAATCAATTAAAACTCACTGGAATACTAGATTCCAGTGAGCAGGCAATATATAATATACTTTCCCTATCACCGAAGCATATTGAGGATATTGTAAGCTTAACAGGGTTTAATAGGGGAGAAATTATGGAGTATCTGCTATCCATGGAGCTAAAGGATTTAATTAGTCAACCCTTCAAAAATTATTACATCAGAAGGCGTGTGTAGACAGATGTAAATATCCCAATACTGATTAAAGAGAAAAAGCTGTTAATAACTATACTATGCGAAATAATGAAAAAGAAAACATTATAGAAATTATGAAGCAATTTAAGTGGGCGAAAGCAATATAATGCTTCCGCCCGTTCACTTTATATATAATTAATGTTTTACAAAGAAAGAGAGTGTAAATTTTTATGTGTCCAAAGCCGAAGCATCCCAGTGAATACCACTGCTTTAAGCGAGGATTAAATATGTATTTATCTTGTCGAATTATGTTTTCACTGATAGTTTATCCATTTTATGGCTTGTTATTCATTATATTATATTTTTGAACAAGAAAGTAAACGTGGGCGCTGCCCACACCCAGCCTCTGGAATAAATACCGCTTTGTTGGCAATAATTATAGTGCCGACGGAATAAATGTTCCCGGCGTATAGGTTCAGTTCATCTGAATCTTACGCCGGTTACTTATTCTATTTTACAGGTATTGGACCAGCCTATCTTCAAAAACTACGCAGAGTTGACTTAAGACTAGGTCCCAGTTTCTGTATCGTTGTGTCCATTTCTTAATCACATTCATGGATGCAAGATACAGCATTTTTTCAAGGGATGTATCATTTGTGAAGGAGCTTTTTGTCTTTGTAACTTTCCTGAATTGACGGTTTAGCCCCTCTATGATGTTTGTTGTGTACATGATTCTTCGTATGTCATCACTAAAACTGAAGAAGGGGCTAACCACATCCCAATTACTTTCCCAGTTACTTATTGCATAAGGATATTTCGTTCCCCATTTATCCTTTAACAGTTCCAGTTCAACAAATGCAAGTTCTTCATTCGGAGCCTTATAAACTGATTTGAAATCAGCAGCAAATTTCTTTATATCTTTATAGGATACATATTTAAACGAATTACGAAGCATGTGTATAATACATCTTTGTATCTGCGCTTTTGGATATACCGAATTTATAGCCTCTTTAAAGCCTGATAGTCCATCTACACAGAAGAACAACACATCCATAACTCCCCTATTCCTAAGATCATTAAGCATTCCAAGCCAGAATTTAGAGGTTTCATTTGCACCAATGTTTATGCTAAGGATGTCCTTTTCACCATCTAAAGTAACTCCCAATACAACATAAGCTGCTCGGTTAACAATGCGTCCTTCTTCCTTAATCTTATAATGAATTGCGTCCATAAAGCAGAATGGATATATAGGATTTAAGGGTCTTGATTGCCATTCTTTAATATCAGGAATAATTCGATCTGTAATCTTACTAACCATTTCAGCTGATAATTCGATTCCGTAAATGTCCTGGAGCTGATCATGAATGTCACGGGTTGACATACCACGGGCATAAAGAGAGATGACCTTTTCTTCTATACCGGATATATTCCTTTGATATTTAGGTATAATCTTTGGTTCAAACTCGCCGTTTCAATCTCTTGGAATATCTACCTCAAATTCTCCGAACTGACTCTTAACCGTCTTTGGTGTGTAACCATTTCTTTTATTATCTACAACAAGTTCACATTTTTCGTTCTTAGGATAGCCGATAGATACGTCCATTTCTGCTTCAAGCATTTCCTGCATCATATCTTTGAAGCTGTCCTTGAGTAGGTTATAAATGTCTCCTACACTCTGAATGTCATTTTCTTTGATAATCTGCCGTAATTGTTCCTTTGCAATTGCCATATAAAAACCACCTTCCTGATAAGAATATTCATATCTAATTCTCACCAAAAAAGTGGTATTTTTTACCTGAAACACAAACTATTTTACACTACCCTTTGAAATTTTATGAGATTAATTAGTTTATTAATTTTGTATCTTGGAAGATTTGGAATCAACTGAAATACCAGCGGCATTCTTTTCTAAAACATTATTTATTAAACTATTAAATTTAGCTAATGTAAATGTATCTTTTGTATTATTTGTAATAACATCACCATTGATATCGAAGGAGCCTTGATATGTTCCTCCAGTTAGGCAATAGGCATCATCATAGTCACCTTTGGTTTTATAAAGACAGAAAACATACTCTTTATTTACTTCAAGTGATGGGAAAGAAACAGGTACTGATATCTTTATGCTTTTTACATCATTACCTTTTAGTACTTCCAGTTTGTCGAAGTCATATAGACAACGTGTTACAGTTATTTTACTTCCGTCTTCTATAATTAAAGAATAGTCATATAATCCAATTATATCTGTTATTTTACCTCTGACTATTAATATGGAATCATCAATAAGCTTCTCAGCACTAACCTTATATTGAAGGGAGGATGCTTTAAAAGTAGATGTTTCCAACATACTATCATATGCTCTTATTTCACTAACCCATGCTTTATTGTTGTTTGAGGAAAACAAATTGAATGGTTTTGTAGTATTAAGTGCATATAGAGTAATAATAAGGCATATGGAAAAAATTGATAATAATAAAAAGTGCCTATTTGATTTATTTTTCATAGTATTTCCTCCTTGTTTTGCTTTAATATTTATAAAAACAATCTGCAAATATAACACTTAAAAATCTCTAATAAGTGCAACAGCTGCTTTTCCATTCATATCATCTGTTGTCAAACTTCGTAGATGGTAAGAAACATTATTATATTGTTGATATGAATCCG
>JAQVQL010000320.1 GCA_028701595.1 Herbinix sp. | reverse complement strand
TTGCATTTACGAAAAAGGAATTTATTGAGCAGCTTCGTACTTATAGAGTTCTAATATTATTATCTGTATTTTTTGTCTTTGGCTTAATGAGCCCTCTGCTTGCTAAGCTCCTGCCGGAAATGCTCTCTGGTATGGACCTACAGGGAATGATAATTATGATTCCTGAAGCTACTGCTATAGATGCCTATGCTCAGTTTTTCAAGAATATTACGCAAATGGGTATTATCGTAATACTATTGGTATTTGGAGGGGTAATATCCAATGAGCTAACTAAAGGGACTCTTATAAATGTATTAGCTAAGGGATTACGAAGACATACGGTAATTCTGGCCAAATACACAGCTATACTTTCACTATGGACCGTTACATTAGTGTTTGCAAGCCTTGTGAATCAAGGCTACACCATGTTTATGTTTGACACCTCATCCATAAGCAATCTGGTGTTTTCAATATTCTGCCTATGGCTTTTTGGAGCATTTTTGCTATCCTTAATTATCTTATCTAGTGTACTGGCAGGGGGGAGCTTCGGAGGACTAATTTTAACTGTTGTGGTACTTGGGGGATTGCTGATTCTGGATTTGTTTCCAAAATTGGAGAAGGTAAACCCTATTTATCTTACTTCTCACAATCTGGAGCTTTTAACTGGGGGACTTAAGGCGACAGAAGCCTTTCTACCTGTTATGGTTACTGTGATATTGATTCTGGTGAATATCGGATGCTCAATTATTCTGTTTAATCACAAAAAAATGTAAGAGATAAAGACAAGGGGAAATGCCCCCTTGTCTTTCCCTTGTCTTCTAAATCGGAACTTGTTTATCATTTTATTATGCTTTATAATTCATAGGATAGATGATGTATATCTATGACTATGAAATTTAGGAACTATACAAAACAGGCAGGTGTAACATAGGATTTAGCCCTTATGCTACATCAACAATTTGGAGAAAAAAGAAATAATGAGGAGATAGATATTATGGTTGAATGGATTTTGCGGTTTGTTAAAGGTATATTCATTGGTTCAGGCTTTATTCTTCCGGGTGTAAGTGGTGGGGCATTGGCCGCTGTATTTGGAGTATATGAGCGGATTATATCCTTCTTGGCCCATATTACTCGTGATTTTAAAGAGAATGTAATATATCTTATTCCGCTTGGACTTGGAGGTATTACGGGGGTGTTCTTGTTTTCATTTGTAGTCAGCTTTTTTTTGGGAACATATGAAACTCAAATACTTTGGTTTTTTGTAGGATGTATAATCGGTACGGTTCCGGCTCTTTGGCAGCAGGCTGGTAAGAAAGGGCGAGAAAGTAAGCACTTTGTAATTCTTGCTATTGGATTTATATTAAGCTTGGCCTTTATGCTTTACGGCGAACAGCTTTTTGGCGGTGACATTCCAAAGAACCTTGGTACATGGATGTTGGCTGGTTCTCTGATTGGTCTAGGAGTGATTGTTCCAGGGCTTAGTCCTTCCAATTTTCTTGTTTACCTGGGAATGTATAAGGATATGTCGGATGGCATTAAGGAACTAAATTTTCTAATAATAATCCCTATAGCAATAGGAGCAATACTAACAGTATTGTTGTTCTCTAAACTAATCGATTATGTTATCAATAAAGCATACGCAGGCTTCTTCCACATCATAATGGGAGTAGTATTTGCTTCTACTGTCATGATAATACCCCGTGATTATAACTATAAGAGTCTGGGTACCATAGCTTGTCTAGCCTTGCTAGTGGCCGGAGTTGGATTAGGATATTGGATGTGCAATATAGAGAAGAAATATAAGCATTAAAATGATTTCAACCTCTAGTTGAATAAAACTAAACCTAAATGTTATTGTGGAGTTGTTAAGTAATGCTATAATAAAGCTGTAAATGGCGCTTTTACAATAATAACTACTAATTATTGCTATGATAGACTTGTTCCTGATAGTAGGCAGCGAATTATATGCGGGCATACCTTAAGAGATGGAGAAAGAGTACTAATTGTAGACGATCTAATCTTTTCTGGAGGTAGCTTATATGAAAGGATAGAAAGACTTAAGAAATTGGCAGATATTGAGATAGCCGCAGTTATTGTAATAGCCGATTTCATGTCAAAGAGCAAGGATGACTTAAGGACTGGGGTACAAAGAATTGAGGAAATGTATAATACTAGGGTTTATTCCATCATTACAAAGGAAGATATAAATAGGGCAATTAAGAATGAAATTATAATAGGTAATTAATACATAAGCTAAGCAAGGAGCAACAAGGGGTGACGAAAGAAGATGGGAAGACATGGGGATGATACGTCCTCATGTCTTCCCATCTTCTCTTTGTGAATTTATTGACACAGGAACCATGAAAGAGTATTATAAAACTAAGTACAAAATTACCAATATTTAAAACAACTTGACAACATAACAGATAGCAAACATGTGGGGAATTCTATTATATATGCAGTGGATAGAAATAGCCCACTTATAAAGTCATTTAGAATATTCGATAACCAAAACCGCTAGTAGATAAATTAAAAACGTATACCAGAAAAATTATATTGTTTGGAAGTTGTTCTAGAGGAGAGGATACTGCGGAAAGTGATATAGATCTCCTGATTATTGCTGATGAATTAGATAAAGATATTGTCTTGGAATTAACTGATTGATATAGAGGAGGGCGAGAAATAAGGCCTGTAATTTAATTGAAATGGTAGTAGAAGGACTTAAGGAAATAGAAAAAAAGCTAGATTATTAGAGGAGAAAAGTTTAAATGAAGCAAGAGCAAAAAAAGCCTAAAAAAACAATAAAAGTTATCGGTCTGAGTATTATCGGATTGGTTCTAGTTTTTTCAATAGTATCTATGATAGTGGTAAAGTTTACTTATGATGGGCAATTTCCTAGATATGATAGACAGGATGAAACGATAACAGCGGAGTTGCTATATAAGGATGTTGAGCTAGAGTATCCTAGAGATTTGGTGAGCTTCAACTCAGGTAAAAATCGCCTGCAAGGATATGTATATGGTGCGAGCCAGGACCT
>JAQVQL010000319.1 GCA_028701595.1 Herbinix sp. | reverse complement strand
TGATTGGTTTGGATATGAATTACCAATAAAGGAACGATATCGGCTGATAAAAGAAGCTGGATTTGATGGAGTATTATTATGGTGGAGTGAGCACTTTGGTCGAAATGATTATCGTAATGGACCTCGACTTGCGAGAGAAGCAGGTCTTTTTATAGAGAATATACACTCGCCAATCCATAACCAAGACAATCTATGGCTTGACAATCTGGATGGTGAAGCCACAGTAGATGGCTATCTACAATGTGTTGCTGATTGTGCCGAATTTGAGATTCCAACAATGGTGGTACACTTGCCAAGTAATAATTATCCATATAATACATTGGGGCTGGATAGAATCAATAGAATTGCCGAGAAAGCTGAACAGCTTGATGTCAAAATTGCTCTGGAGAACTTACGAAACTTTTCTAATTTATCAAATATATTGGACCTGGTTGATTCACCGCATATCGGATTTTGTTATGATTGTTGTCATCATATTAACTACAACCAGGACAAGGATTTATTTGCTATGTACGGATCGAGGCTGATGGCAATTCATCTACATGATAATGGTGGAAGCCGTGGACAACACCAGTTACCATTTGATGGAAGGATTAATTGGACTACAACGATGAGAAAAATTGCTGACACCGGTTATAAAGGAGCGATAGCATTAGAGCCCATGAATTGGGATTATCTTGATTTATCAGCAGAAGAATTTTTGTGTAAAGCATTCGAACGAGTAAAAAGGCTTGAGACTCTTTGTAATAGTAATTAGTCTACCAAGAAAGAAGTAGTTTGATGTAGTTCAGATGTTATTGGAGACCCTACCGATTCTAAACAGATGCTAATATGCATATGTCAAATGGTTTACATATGAGCAATTTACAGAATTAAATACTTATGATAATGTGATAAAGACGATTGCATTATCAGTAGAACATATGAGTATAAAAGGATCCAATTACTTATACGAGTATCCAGAAGCTAGAGCAGCGGATTTAAATTGGGCACTACACAATACTGAGGTAAATGGTATTATTGCCAATATGGGCGGTGATGATTCTTATCACGTAATTCTATATGTAGACTTAAATTAATACATGATAATCCTAAAGTATTTATGGGGTATTCAGACATTACATCCTGGACTACATGCTTTGCGGTTGCTGGCGTTGTCTCTTACTATGGACCAAATGTTTTAACACCAATAGCTCAACCAGGAAAACTAGACGATTATACATATAGATCAATTAATAAAACATTATTTAATACAGCAATTATAGGAAACGTTAACGCATGTAAAAGGCATACTCCTATTGATTGGCAAGATAAACGTGAAGATGAAATAATTTGGACTGAGAACACATGATATAAAGTCCTTCAAGGAACAGGCATAGTAGAGGGCAGATTATTTGGAGGCTTTGGAGGTCCATTAAGGCAAATCATGGGTTAATCAATTTTCCCTAAAGAGGATTTTTTCGAAGACTGTATTTTGTTTTTGGAAATTGCTTTGCAATATAATAGCCTACTTGCCGGATTACATGAATTACGTGCGCTTGATGCAGCAGGAATGTTTAGAAAAGCGAAGGGATTGATTACAGGATTTCTAACAGACGAAGAAGAAAAAATGTTACTCAAATTCATGAAATATGAAGCAAGAAGAGATGATATGCCTATATTGTTAAATGTAGATTTTATTCGCAGAACACCAATGACTATCATACCATTTGGAGTAATGGGTGACATTGCACACTAGATTAACGAGAGGGGATTGACGCTATGAGATGGCCAACGCATATAGTTGCAGCTGGTGGATATGTATTTGATAGTAAGGGAAATATTCTTATTGTAAAAACACACAATAGAGGATGGGATTGTACCGGAGGACAAATTGAAGAGGGGGAAAATATTGAAGACGGTGTATTACGTGAGATATTAGAGGAAAGCGGTGTTAAGGCACGCATAAAGTGTTTATGTGGTATTTATTCAAACGTAGGTAAACATCTTTTTTATGATGGAATAACACCAGTTCCAACAAAAGTCATGATGGATTTTATATGTGAATATATAGATGGAGATTTGACCAGTTCTAATGAAACAAGTGAAGTTATTTGGGTTCCTAAGGAAGAAGTTCTAGAATATATAACATCTCCGGCACAGATATATAGATTTAAGAAAATGTTAGTTTATCATGGAAAAGTAATATATAGTTCATATGTTACAAAACCAGAATTTGAGGTTTTGTCTGAAAGATACATATAATATGATTATTGAGCGCCTACATATTGAAAATTATTGCTAACCAAGAGTTATTCGCGAACACCTTAAGGATCATGGGCGTAGTTTATTTTGTCTTCGTAGATAGGAGGGGGAGTTTCAATGAAAAAAGCTATAGAATTAATGTCATATGAAGATTATAAAAGCTTATTAATAGAAGGACCTCAAGCTGATTATTATTTAGGTCGTTGGGATTATTATAAAGAGGTCATTGAAATTATTAAAAGAGAAAACGTGAAAAATACAGTAGAGTTAGGTCCGGGTTATATGCCGATTGTAAAAAACGGAGACGTTATTTTAAATCCTTTAGATGATCCTTTTGGCAAGCCAAATGAATCAGATAGCAAAGAATATGTATTTGATGCGACAATCACGCCATGGCCTATTGCAGATAAGACCTATGATATGTTTATTGCATTACAAGTTTGGGAGCATCTGGATGGCAAACAGACCAGAGCATTCCGCGAAGTTATGAGAATTGCCAAAAAGGCTATCCTCAGCTTTCCATACCACTGGGATGGAGGAATAATAGATAGGCCAAGTCACAGAGCTCATCGAGATATTGACATGGACTTGATTCGAGATTGGACACTGGGCATTGAACCTAAACTAACCATCGAAATTGGACGTACGGGTTCGGAATTTTCTAAAGGCCCACGCATGATTTGTTATTGGGATTTTAATGATTAATTTGCCTAGCATGTGACAAGGGGACGGGGGTGTTGTCACCTTATCTATTATTGAGACATTGGGAGGTAAAGCTGTTGAGTT
>JAQVQL010000048.1 GCA_028701595.1 Herbinix sp. | reverse complement strand
ATGTCTGGATAAAAAGAGTCCTGTCAGAATATTATCAGGATAGATTTGACCCTATGCAGTATAAAGGATATGCGGGAATTGTTCAGCAATATATGTTTTACTATATTAGGCATATACATGGAGCATGAATCAATATCCTTCTTTTCGCCTATCGGTACGAAGTTGCTTTCTTCGTAACCCTGACTCCCATTCGGCATGCTCGGCTTCTGTCTCCAGAATAAGTCTTGGTACCTCGGTAGGCTGCTCATTCTCATCTAGGGCTACTAATACGAGATAAGCTCTGTTGACTACCTTCCTTGTCCCGTATAGATGGTTTTCTACATAGGTATCAACTCTAATCTCCATGGAGGTTTTACCAACATAAGTTACCTTGCCGACTAAGACTAATAGGTTATTAATATGGACACCTGCTTTAAATTGCAGATTATCAATAGCAGCTGTGGTGACATCATGTTCACAGTGGCGTCTGGCTGTTATTGCTGATACCTCATCTATCCATGCTAGAAGTTGACCGCCGAAAAGACGGTCAGTTCCACTTATATGGGACGGCATTACTATATGAACCTGTTCTGTTATGGATTCTTCTACACGTTTTGCTTTCATGAGTCACCCCTTAATATATTATCATTACTAATAACATAGGACTAGCTTCGCTTTTTGTTTATTATATTCTATATCGGCAATCTCAAATAAGCAAGAACTATATAAGTATATCTTGCAGGACTATGATATTTTACATATTTGTAAAAATATCTATGCAATAAATTTATTTATGTTATAATAGGTTAAGCATTTATTGTTATATAATTTATATAATGGAAAGGAATGAATATAATATGGCATTAGTATCAACAAAGGAAATGTTTCAAAAAGCATATGAAGGTGGGTATGCGATAGGAGCATTCAATGTTAATAACATGGAAATTATTCAAGGTATAACAGAGGCTGCACAGGAAGAGAATTCACCTTTAATTCTTCAGGTTTCTGCAGGAGCTAGAAAGTATGCTAGACATAATTATCTTGTAAAGTTAGTAGAAGCGGCTTTACTGGAAGCAGATCTTCCTATAGCGCTCCATTTAGATCATGGCGATGATTTTGAAATATGCAAGGCATGTATAGACGGAGGATTTTCCTCAGTTATGATAGACGGTTCAAAGCATAGCTTTGAAGACAATATCATATTAACCAAGAAGGTAGTTGAATATGCTCACGAGAGAGGCGTTACTGTAGAGGGTGAGCTTGGTAAGCTAGCAGGTATAGAGGATGATGTTAATGTAAGTGCTGAGGATGCTTCATATACTAGGCCTGAGGAAGTGGAAGAATTCGTATCCCGTACTGGAGTGGATTCACTTGCAATTGCTATCGGTACAAGCCATGGAGCTTTCAAATTTAAACCTGGTCAGAAGCCTATGCTTCGTTTTGATATTTTAGAGGAGGTTGAAAGAAGACTTCCTAACTTCCCGATCGTTTTACATGGTGCTTCATCAGTATCTCAGGAGTTTGTTAAAATTATTGCTGCAAATGGTGGTAAGATGGATGATGCAATCGGTATTCCCGAGGAAATGCTTAGAAAGGCAGCAGGCATGGCAGTATGTAAGATTAATATCGACTCTGATTTAAGACTTGCGTTTACCGCCGGTGTAAGAGAACATCTTGCAAATAATCCTAGCCATTTTGATCCCAGACAATATCTAACTAAGGGTAGAGAAAATATTAAGACTTTAGTTAAGCATAAGATTGTTAATGTATTAGGTAGTTCAGGTGCTGCAAAATAAGTAAATAGAGGCTGTTGCATAAAATAGGGGCATATCAATATTGATATGCCCTTTATATTGTGTCCATCAACCTTTTAATATATCACACACATCATATATGTTTTATTAGGTCCTCCAGCTCCTCTGGATGGAGAGGGTGTGCATATATAAATCCTTGTATAATATCGCATTTTTTTTCTTTCAGCAATTCGAGCTGTTCCTCAGTTTCCACACCTTCTGCAACTACCTTTATCTGTAGGCTATGAGCTAATGATATTATAGTTTCTGCAATACGGGCATCCTTTTTGCTCGTACATATATTATTTATGAAGGACTTATCAATCTTTAGGGTGTTTATCGGCATTCTCGTCAGGTAATTGAGTGATGAATAACCTGTTCCAAAATCATCCAATGAGATTTTGACACCCAGACTCTGAAGGCTATGTAACAATTCTGCTGCATCCATTATTGAAGAGACTAGAGTGCTTTCTGTTATTTCCAGTACAAGATACTCTGGTGGGAGTCCTGTTTCCTCCAAAACATCTGATAAGAAATCGATAAGGCCTGGTCGATTAATCTGAACTGAAGAAATATTAACAGAGACACACCTTGGTATAGTCCCTTGATCTATAAGTCTCTTATTAAATATGCATGCTTCTCTAATCAGCCAAGCACTTAATTCTATGATGAGACCGCTTTCCTCAGCAACAGGAATAAATTCTACTGGAGAGATAAATCCCAGATGATCACTACGAATTCTCATTAGAGCCTCAAAGCCAATAATAGAATTTGTAGCCAGATTATATTGCGGCTGGTACTGAAGATAAATATCATTATTCTCTATAGCACCTCGTAGAACATCAACAATACTAGTGTTTCGACTTAATTCTTCCTCCATTTTCGAATCAAACAAAGTATATTTGTTTTTGCCAGTGTCCTTAGATTTATACATGGCTATGTCAGCATTCTTAATTAGGGCATTTGGAGATAGACCGTTATCAGGATATATTGCAATACCAATACTCATAGTTAAATAAATGGACTCACCGTTAAGTTCTAGAGGATACTTAAAGCGTTCTATTATACTTGAAGCACAATCGATAGCCTTATCTTTAGATTCTATGTTCTCTTTAAAGAGAAGAAATTCATCTCCACCTGCTCGGGCTAACATTCCATTTTCGACGATGGAAGTCAATATCTTTGCAGTATGTATAAGAAGAGAATCACCATACTCATGACCCAGAGTATCGTTAACAGTCTTAAAATTATCTAAGTCAACAAAATAAACAGCATGGGATTTGCTGGAGCCTGGAGAGGATATAAGCGCTGTATTGACATAATCAAGGAAAGCAAGTTTGTTAGGAAGGCTTGTTAATGTATCATGATATGCAAGATACTCTATGTGATCATAATTGCTTCTAAGCTGCTCTTCGTTAGAGAGAAGCTCCTCATGCATGGACTCCAAATCCTCATAATTTGTTTTGATAATGTGAAGCATTTTATTGAAATTTTTTGATAATTCACCCAGTTCATTTTTGCTTCTTATATTGGTTTGTACCGCAAGATCTCCATCGGAAACTGCTCGCATGGCATCCCTTAGTTCGATAATAGGTTCAGTGTATCTCTTCGATAGGTAATGGGCAAGAATTATTATAACAACTAAAATTATTGCACAGATAAATATAAGTAATGTAAGTATAAGACTGGTCATAGACCAAACCTCAGATATATCCTGCTTTACTAATAAAGCCCAATCAAGTTCTGGAAGGATGCTATATCCATATATGTGATTAGTCCCATTATAGTAGAGTTCAAAGGATCCGCTGGAAAGTATCTGACCTTTATTATATTCCCCTACAATATTTCTTAGCTTTGCTGATGTGATTTGAGACCCCATAAGAGAACCATCAGGATGATAAAGAATATCCCCGTTGCGATTTATTAGTACAGCATAACCTGTCTCCCCAAAGGTTAAGGCATCAAGATAATTATCAAAATAAGTCAAATGTAATGTGCTAACTATATAACCAACAGGTGGATTACTATTGTCTGCATCAAGAATAGGAAAGCCTATTTCTATTGAGTCATTAAGAATTCCACTGACTCCTACAGCTGGTTTTTTTGTAGCATAAAGGTATGACAGGGTCAAATTTAAGTTCCCGTCATATTGGATATTATCCGTATTAGAGTCTGCAATTGCAATCCTATCTTTATCATATAAGGTAAGAGTAATGCAATAGGGACTAGCATTTTTATGATCATATAAAAGCTGATTAACTGAATTAACCAGAGTAGAATCTTCAGAATTGTATTCATTTAATAGACCTAGTACGTTATTATCATGGGATAGCATGTTAATTTCGGTTTTATGGGTCTCAATCATAGCCTCAAGACCTGAACGGTTAAGCTCTGTGGCCTTTGTCAAGTTTTCCTTTTGTACATCAAGTAGTCTGTAGGATAATAAGCTCTGTGCTATTATGGATATAATCACAACAGGAATTATTGATGATATTATCAATATGGTACGCAGAGATTTCTTAATAGACATTTACAAGCCTCCGACTGTGTTATATGTATATTTCTGATTATAGCTATGACATATTTATTCTACCAATACTGGCAAAAAAATGCAAACAATTTCTGTCATTTGGGTTTGGAGCTTATACTTTTTATGTAAATGAATTTATGGTTGAAAATAAAATGCATTCAAGGTATACTTGTAATGTTATAAATGGCGATTAAGGAAATAATATACTTAAATTAATGCAATAAGAATGCTTATATGGAAAGTAGGAAATATGTATAGAATAATACAGCAGGACGGGAATGCAAAAAGCGGTGAGTTTGAAACCGTACATGGTACCATACAAACCCCGGTATTCATGAATGTTGGTACTGCAGCAGCTATTAAGGGAGCTGTATCCACTGTAGATCTAAATAATATAGGAACCCAGGTACAGCTTTCTAACACTTATCATCTTCATGTCAGAACCGGTGATGATGTTATAAAGAAACTGGGTGGGCTCCATAAATTCATGGTTTGGGATAAGCCCATTTTAACAGATTCAGGTGGCTTTCAGGTGTTTTCTCTTGCTAAGTTAAGAAAGATTCAGGAAGAAGGCGTGCATTTTAGCTCGCATATAGATGGAAGAAAGATATTCATGGGTCCTGAGGAGAGTATGCAGATACAGTCCAACCTTGCATCTACCATAGCCATGGCCTTTGATGAATGTCCGCCTCATCCAGCAGAGAAATCTTATATTCGGGATTCCGTTGATCGAACAAGTAGGTGGCTTATTAGGTGTAAGAAGGAAATGGACAGGTTGAATAGCCTTCCAGACACTATCAATAAGAAGCAGATGTTATTTGGCATAAATCAGGGCGGAACCTATGAGGATATTCGAATAGAACATGCTAAGGTTATATCCGATATGGATTTGGATGGATATGCAATCGGCGGTCTTGCCGTCGGTGAAAGCCACGACGAGATGTATCGTATCATTGAAGAGACTGCGCCATACCTACCTATTAACAAACCTGTATATCTAATGGGAGTAGGAACACCGGCAAATATATTGGAGGCAGTCGATAGAGGAGTTGACTTTTTCGATTGTGTCTACCCGTCCCGAAACGGCAGACATGGACATGCTTATACAAGTCTTGGTAAAATGAACTTGTTAAATGCAAAATACGAGCTTGATGATAAACCTATTGAGGAAGGATGTGCTTGTCCTGCGTGTCAAACCTATAGTAGGGCATATATAAGGCATTTACTAAAAGCCAAAGAAATGCTCGGGATGCGTCTATTAGTGCTCCATAACCTTTATTTTTATAACCATATGATGGAGGAAATACGGGAAGCAATACGTAACAAACGCTACAAGCAATACAAAAATCAAAAGCTAGAAGGCTTAATGCATTATAATGATAAATAGAAACTTAACCTAGGAGGTAATTAATATGTATAATTTTATTGTTTTAGCAGGAGAGGCAACAGAGGGGGCAACAGGAAATGGAAATCTTTTATTACTAGTTGTTCAAATTGGTATATTGGGTGCTTTATTATACTTCATGCTGATACGTCCACAGAAAAAGCAACAAAAGCGGATGCAAGCATTGCTTTCAACCCTAGAAAAGGGAGATAGCGTAGTAACCACAAGCGGATTTTATGGAGTAGTAATAGACGTTATGGATGAGGTCGTAATTGTTGAATTCGGTAATAATAAAAATTGCAGAATTCCAATGAAAAAAGGTTCCATTACTGAAATCGAAAAAGCTAACAAAGAATCCTAAGACTTAGCAAGTGGTAAGCGAACCCGTAATTGGTTTATAATATTACTAGCATATAGATAACTACAAGGCTCATTCATAAATTCTCATGAATGAGCCTCAACTTTTAATTAGGAGCCATTATAATTGGCTGTTGCTGACACCCTTCCAATGCATTTTCGATTGTTACCAGTATTAATTCAAAGCGTGCGACCATAGAATGGGGCTTACCTTTATAATTATCCTGACAAAAGGGAACGAAATATATGTTTTTTGCATTTAATAATAATCCGATATTCTTTAGGTTATTACCTAAGGCATCATTAGTTGATATAGCCAATATCACAGGTTTGCTATTTCGAAGTAGCCCTTTAGAGGCCATAAGAACAGGGGAATCAGTAATTCCATTAGCCATTTTAGCTAATGTATTACCAGTGCAGGGAGCTACTAGGACAGCATCAAGTATATTATTTGGACCTAGTTTTTCAGCCTCAGTGATTGTTGTTATAGGTTCTCTACCAGTTATATCCTTAGCTTGTCTTAAAAAGTCGATAGCTTTACCAAAGCGTGTATCGGTATTTTGTGATTGGTAAGAAAAGATTGTATATACATTGGCATTTTCCTTTACAAGTGCTTCTACCTGAGGAAAGACCTTATCAAAGGTGCAATATGAACCTGTGAGGGCAATGCCTATATTTTTTCCGCTAATATTCATTTAACCACTTCTTTCTTTTATCAGAGCTTCAATCTCAGTCACTAATATTTCTGCGGATGCTCTTGGCGCAACCTTACCGGGAAGACCAAGACATAATTTCGCGTTTATACCATGGTTTAGGGCATATTCATAATCGACCCCTCCTGGGGCTGAAGCGATATCTATAATTAGGACATCTCTCGAAACTAATTTCAAGCATTCCTGATCCAACACGAGAGCGGGGATAGTATTAAAAATATAATGGTAGGTAGGTAATACGGTTTTTATATCACATAAGCTGATAGTAGAAAATCCCGATGCATATGCATATGCCAAAGCGTCCTCACTTCTGGCGGCAATTGTGGTATAAGTATCCAAGCCCTTAAGCTTAGCAGCAAGGACCTTACCACAGCGACCATAACCAAGGACAAGGCAGTTGCTATGATGAAGATTTTTATCACTGTTTTTAATAGCCTCCATAATAGTGCCTTCAGCGGTAGCGATGGCATTCATTATAGCAATCCTGTCGTTTTTCATTAAGTCATAACAGAACACGCCTTTTTTATGGCATAGGCTTACAATATCAGAAGGAATCACTCCCCCAACAAGTAAATGCTCCTTATTTAACAGATGAGCGATAGTCTTTCCTGAATCGCAGATTGTATCATCGGAAATAGTCACAAGATCCTTCGTTAAGGGAATAGGGCCTATCAATATCTTGCACATTTTCATCAGATCATCTAATCCGCGGGCTTCAATATGATTTTTATGTGTAATTCGACTAGTCAGTCGATATGAGTACACGCTGTAACCTTTGTTAAGTAGGGACAGCGTCAGATAAACTTGTCGTTTGTCACCGCCGAATATTCCAATGTTCTTATTATAGGACACCTTATACCCCCTCCTTATGTGACATTATATGATTTAAAGACAAAAATGTTCATTTTAGAAAGGGTATTATCTATTGATAAGTATTGGTATTTATAGATCAATAAGAAAGTAGAAAATAATAGAAACAGCCAGCTAATGCTTGACATAAAATAATATCTATGATATTTTAATAAAAGATACAACTGATACGATAATCCTAGTTTTTGTAAAGGAAGTCTTGAAATTATATATGGTAAACTTTCAAAATATACATGAGGCATGATAGGTCGTCGGTATTGACGATTTTTTTAATACTAGATATGTTATAACAATAATTAGGACTAGTATGAGAGCCAATAGGATTATAAGCTAGAACAGTAATTTATACCTTTTTACTTTAGCGCTTTGCAGTAATGCAACTGCAATGGGAGTTGGTTGTATTGGCTATAAACAGTTTTCCTACAATTACAAAAGAGGGTTACCTATGGGGTGGAAGATCCGAATTATAATGATTAATTATAATGAATGTCTTTTGCCTATTTTCTTTTTTAAGGTAAGCGGAAAATTTTTCAAATTAAATATATTTAGACTTTAAATATATAATATATTAAGGAGGAGAAGTTATGAATACTAAATTTACTAAAGGCATGCTTGCGTTGCTATTGACATTTGTACTAGTCTTTTCAGCAGTAGGCTGCTCCAAAAAGGACGATACTAAAGAGCCTGACACAACACCAACAACAGCACCAACGCAAGAACCGGATGAAGATGATACAACGGACGTGGTAGAGGTTGTTGCCGACGTTCCCGCTAACAGATATGATGCTACAGTTACACCTAGGACGGGTAATAATGAAACAAGTCCACTTGTTGTTAGCATAGGAACTCTGGATGGCAAATTCAACCCATTCTTTGCAACATCTACTTATGACGTAGAAGTGTACGAACGTTCACACATTGGTTTACTCCACTACAATAAGCTCGGTGCACCTGAGGCAGGCATTGATGCTCCCAGCGTTGCCTATGACTACACACAGGAAATAAGCGCTGACAATTCTACCTCTACCTATACATTTGTGCTGAAGAACAAGCTTACCTTCAGTGATGGACAGCCGATTACAGCCAAGGATGTTCTATTTTCGATGTATGTATTAAGTGATCCTATGTATGATGGCTCTTCTACCTTCTATACTATGAATATACAGGGCATAAATGAGTATCGTCTACAGACCAGTGCAGATATACTTAAGACAGTTGATGCTATTATTGAAGCAGGTATTACTGCTGGTGATGATGGTTCAATGGTAATTAACCCTGCTGATGGCGTAACAGCTGAACAACAGGAGAAATTCTGGAGTTATTTAGATGAAGCAGGTACAGGCTTTGCACAGGAAATTATCGATTATGTTAATTTAAATTACCCCAGCTATATTCCGGATTATTTTGCTCCATATACCGCAGATCAAGTGGCTGCAGATCCTGATATGCAAGCAGCATTTGGTATGGTTATGTGGGGATTTGGTAGCCTCGATGCTGATGGCGCCTTCACAGATAGCTTAGATAATAAATATGATTTGGCTACAGACACAGTAGATGCAAAGATTTATTGGGATAATATTCTTGGCAGCTATGGCTATGACTTGAGTGATGCAGGCATTAATGTAGAAAAAGCAGGAGAACTGAGCATTCAAGATTATATTAAACAGCATATATTTCTTCAGAAGGACAGGTTGCTGGCGGAGTTGAGAGTATTACAGGCATTACCTCCGGAACAATGGAATCTGAAGACGGCGTTGAAAGAGAATTTGTAAAGGTTGTAATTAACGGCGTAGATCCTACAGCAATTTTCAAATTAGGCGTCGCAGTTGCTCCTTTCCATTATTATACTGATGGATATACCGGTACACTAAATGATTTTGGTGTAGAAACTGGAAGTAAAGAATTTATGGATTTCTTAAAAACAAAGAACGACAAGCCTCTTGGAGCAGGACCCTATGTATTCCAGGAGTGGAAAGACAGTGTAGTTACCTATACCGCTAATGACAGTTTCTTACTTGGGTCTCCTAAGATTAAGACCTTACGTTATCAGGAAATCGCATTAGGTGCAGAACTTGATTCTACGCTAACTGGTACAGTTCACTATTCCGATCCCTCTGCTTCAATGACGGTTATTAATGATATAACAGCTGGTGGAGATAACTATGATAAGCTCTCATATACACTAGTTGACAATGACGGTTATGGCTATATTGGAGTACAAGGACAGGCAATACCAGAGTTCGAAGTTAGAAAAGCTATTGCACATTCATTAAATGTACAGTTAGCAGTAGACAACTACTATCAGGAGTTGGCTAGTGTAAACTATCGTACTATGACTAAGATATTATGGGCATACCCTGACAATCCTGAAAATCTCTACCCCTATGATGCAACAGGTGAGACCTCAAAGGCATTATTCTTAGAAGCAGGATACAAATACGACGAAGCAAATAACCTGATGACTTATCCAGATGGTCATGAAAAAGCAGGAACACAGGTTACTTTCAAGTTCACACTACCGTCTGAAGCTAAGGATCACCCGGCTGGTTCAATCTTTATCGATGCACAAGCAGTTTTGGCAAAAATCGGTGTAAAGGTTGACATTGAAACTGACCAGAATCTACTTGGCAAATTGAATACCGCATATGATTCAGGAGTTCAGGTATGGGCAGCGGCATGGGGCAGCGGTGGAGTTGACCCTGACATGTTCCAGATTTGGCATTCAGATCCTAAGGTAAATCAAGGCTCTTCATCAACAGGCCTCTACTATCTATTTGAGAATGGTTCAGATGAAGAAAAGGCAATGCTAAGCGAGCTGAATGACCTGATAATGGCTGGCCGTTCTACACTTGATACAGAAGAACGCAAGGCTATATACAAGAGAGCGCTTGAACTCTCCACAGGACTGTCTGTAGAGATTCCGACCTATCAGAGAAAGAATATGTATGTATTCAACAAGGAAGTAATCAATACTGATTCAATCTTCACTGGCGAGGATGTAACACCATTCCAAACTCCTATAGAATATATATGGAATGTTGAGCTAAACTAAGACTTTTAGAAGAATAGAAAATAAGGGTACAAGGCTTATAATTAAGCCTTGTACCACTTCTTAATGGATTGAGGGCTATTATGTGGAAATATTTACTGAAAAGAATTGCGTTGGCATTGCTGATATTGGTAGGCGTTTCAGTATTGATTTATATGCTTACTATGCTTATGCCTGCAGATTATATTGACAATCAGACATCTGCCGCTCTACAAAGCGGTGCAATGACCAAAGATGATGTCCAACGTCTAAAGGAACTTTATGGTCTTGCTGACAAAAGCTTTACCGGAATTATAAAGAGCTATACAACATGGCTAACAAGCACCTTATCTGGTGACCTAGGGCATTCATTTGTGTACGGCAAGCCTGTAACGGATGTCTTGTCTGAATATATATGGATATCATTTATGATTGCTTTTATATCATACATTTTACAAATACTTATCGGGATACCGATGGGTATTAAGGCCTCTGTAAATCAATACAGTTCTTATGATTATACTGTATCGGTTTTTGCAATGATGGGTGCGTCTCTACCCTCTTTCTTTTTGTCCGCACTTCTTATGAATGTTTTTGCGATAAGATTAGGTCTTTTCCCACTACAAGGGTTAACAACAGCAACAAAGATTTTTGCATCAAATGCTCATTTTCAGATTTTTTGGGATAAAGCATGGCATTTAGTGTTGCCTATATCTGTTCTGACACTTTTAGGTGTAGGTAGTACCATGAAATTTACTAGAACTAACATGCTGGAGGTACTGAATTCGGACTATATAAGAACAGCAAGAGCAAAGGGATTATCCGAAAAGGTGGTAACCTATAAGCATGCATTCAGAAATACCATGATTCCATTGGTTACATCACTATCAGGTATGCTCCCCAGTCTTTTTGGCGGTGCTATGATTACCGAGACAGTATTTGCAATACCTGGAATCGGCTATATGGCTTTAAGGGCAACCCAGCAGGGAGATATTCCTTTTATTATGGGTTATAATATGTTTTTAGCGATTCTAACAGTCGTGGGTATGTTGATATCGGATATTATGTACATGGTGGTTGACCCCCGTGTTAAACTATCATAAGGGGGGATATAATATGGCATTAAATACAGAAAAAGAAAAAAAACTGAATTATACTGACCATCAAGACTATGCGGAAACAGAAGTAGAACAGAACTTAAGAGTCATATCCCCGAGTCGTATGGTTGCTAAAAGGTTCTTCAAAAGTAAGTTGTCTATTATAGGCCTTATTATGATTTTATTTGTATTTGTATTCTCATTCTTAGGGCCGCTAATAATTGATATTACTTGGGGTTATAATGAAACTGAAGTTTTTAAAATAGAAAGAAACACAGATATGGTTACCACAGCCCAGTTTACCGGACCGGATGGCAAGCCATATGATTATTACGATAAATCCCAGACATTGGTCCTTTTTAAAGCGCCTCTCTCTTCTGAGCATTTGCTTGGTACGGATACGTCTGGTTTTGATATATTTACCCGCCTTATGTATGGCGGTCGTATTTCGTTGACAATATCC
>JAQVQL010000318.1 GCA_028701595.1 Herbinix sp. | reverse complement strand
GGCGTGGATTGAAATATAATTATAATCCCTTAACCTATCAGCTGAATATGGTCGCCCTCCTCGTAGAGGGCGTGGATTGAAATCTAATTTACCTCAAATTGCTATGAATAGTTTGACCTAAATGGGCAAAGGATTTTAATTTAGTATTGCCTTTTTAAGGTTTTAAGTATAAAATAGAATGAAAGGTAAAGACTATTAAGGCAAAAGATTTCAATGGAGGATAGCCGTGCAAATAAAAAGAGATAACTACTTAAGGCAGCTAATAAACTTTCAATGGGATGGACAAATCAAAGTTATTACAGGTATAAGAAGATGTGGTAAATCTTATTTACTAGGTATAATCTATAAAAAATATCTTCTTGATAATGGCGTAAATGAAGAAAATATTATTTCTATTGAATTAGATTTGGCAAAGGATATTAGATATAGAAACCCTTTAGAATTATCATCATATGTAAGAGATATAGTCAGTGGAAAAGATGATAAATATTATTTATTTGTAGATGAGATACAAATGTCTGATGAAGTTCCTAACCCATATAATACTGATGGTAAAAAAATCACATTTTATGATGCACTTAATGATTTAAAGAGACTTGAAAACTTAGATGTTTATGTTACCGGTAGCAATTCAAAAATGTTATCCTCTGATATTCTTACTGAATTTCGTGGAAGAAGTGATGAGATAAAGGTTCATCCTCTGTCCTTTGCAGAATTTTATTCTGCTGTAGGTGGTGATAAAGAGGATGCATTTGAACAGTATGCCTTTTTTGGAGGTATGCCGTTGATTTTATCAAGACCTAATGATAATGCACGAATGAAATATCTAAGTTCTTTGTTTTCTGAGGTATATTTAAAGGATATAGTAGAGCGAAAGAAAATTGAAAGGGAAGAAGCACTTAATAATATAATTGATTTAATGGCATCTTCAATTGGATCATTCTCAAACCCTAAGAAAATAGCTGACGCCCTAAACTCTAAACTAAATATGAAGATTGCGCAGAACACAGTTACCTCATATATTGGACATTTGGAGGATGCATTTTTATTTTCAGAAGCAAAAAGATATGATGTGCGTGGTAAATCATATTTCGATTATCCTTACAAATATTATTGTGAAGATATTGGTCTTAGAAACGCCAGAATCGGATTTAGACAACAGGAGATGACTCACATTATGGAAAACATTATTTATAATGAGTTGATTATAAGAGGTTTTTCAGTAGATATAGGTGTGGTATATTCCAGAGAAGTGAATCAAAATGGCAATTCTATTAGGGTTCCGAGAGAAATAGATTTTATTGTGAATAATGGAGGAAAGCGGACGTATATTCAATCTGCATTTGCTTTAAATACAGACGAAAAAGAAATTCAGGAGCTAAGACCATTTTCACTTACTGGAGATAGCTTTCCGAAGATTATTGTAAGAAAAGACATTAGAAAGCGCTGGTATAATGAGCAGGGAATTTTAAATATCGGAATTATAGATTTTTTGCTTGATGATAGTTTAATTTAGGATGACTAAGACGAAGGATTAAAGGTATATTGAAATAACGACTTTTTATGTAGAATGGAGGAAGAGTAAAAGCATGAAAAATTCTCAATTTAAAACAGTATTATTAGTTATTATAGCTTTATGCATCCTGGTTGGTTTTTCAGCTTGTAAAAAAGATATAGAGGATGAAACCGAACCCAATGATGACAGTGTATTAATATATGACAAACAGCCTGCTGTATGCTATCAGGGAAAAACATATCATGTTGCAGGAAAACCAGTTGATTCACTTATGAAAGGTTATGAGGAGGTGGGAAAGGTAATCGGTATTTCGTCCTCTGAATTTCCATACAATGATTTTGAAGCAAATGATGTGGAGCTTGACGGTAATACCATGTACTATCACGAAGAGAAGAAATTGATTGCTATCGAGTGGGATGGCAAATATATTGAGTATGGAAAGCCGAAGGTTTATTAAGAGCAATAAGAAAAAATGTAATATACATATTCATAGATGAATATATAAAAATTATAAATTCTTATAAAATGAGTTGACGCGTATTTTTCTTAATAGTGCCTGGCACTAGTACAATCACAAAACCATACCAGATACCATATATTAGTAAGAGTAATATTATTTTTCCTGGGAGGTTCAATGAAACGGAAGTTCATCTGTGTACTTGCTTTACTTGCTATGACATCCACCCGATTTATAGGCTGTAAAGGAAAGAACGATATGATAGAAATAACTCTGAATGAGGTTGCACACTCTGTATTTTATGCTCCTATGTATGTGGCCTTTGAGGAAGGTTATTTTGAGGACGAAGGATTAAAGGTTAATTTGATAAATGGTCTGGGAGCTGACAAAACTATGACAGCTGTAATCTCCGGTGAGTGTGAGATTGGTTTTATGGGGTCTGAGGCGTCTATCTATGTCTATAACCAGGGTGCAGAGGACTATGTAATCAACTTTGCCCAGCTTACACAAAGAGCAGGGAATTTTCTAGTATCTAGGGATAAGAATGAAGAATTCACATGGGCAAATGTAAAGGGAAAGACAGTTATAGGCGGACGTAAAGGCGGAATGCCCCAGATGGTATTTGAATATATACTTAAGAAACAGGGAATTGATCCAGCTAAGGACCTTAATATAGTTCAGAATATAGACTTTGGCTTGACATCACAAGCATTTGCATCGGGTCAAGGTGACTATACCATAGAGTTTGAACCGGCGGCCACAGCTCTTGAGCTGGAAGGTGCGGGTAAGGTGGCTGCTTCACTTGGTGTGGAAAGCGGTAAGGTGCCCTATACTGCTTTTTCTGCTAAGAAGAGTTATATAGAGAAAAATCCTGAGGTAATACAGAAATTCACTAATGCAATTCAAAGAGGAATGGATTATGTTGGAAGTCACACGCCCAAGGAAATTGCCAAGGCAATAGCTCCTCAGTTCAAGGAAACGGATGAAAAGACTCTTGTAATGCTTGTAAGCAGATATTATGAACAGGATACCTGGAAGGATAACCTGATATTCGAGGAA
>JAQVQL010000317.1 GCA_028701595.1 Herbinix sp. | reverse complement strand
CTGAAGAGACTATATATCAACAGCTTGATAATAGCCTTACAAGCAGATTCGTAGGGTATGATACCTTAGAGCATACCTCTGATGTAACAGCCTTAACCTCTGAGTCAGATATTGTTAATGAGCTTGTGGCCGGACAAAAAGGAACAGTTATAGTAGAAGAGACTCCCTTTTATGCTACCGGAGGCGGTCAATCAGCAGATATAGGTGTGATTATAAGTGATGCTGCAAAGTTTATTGTAGAGGATACTATTCGTCTTCAGGGTAGCAAAATCGGACATGTGGGAACTCTAACAAAAGGAATTCTCAAGCTAAATGAGAAGGTTAACCTAAAAGTTAATCCTGATTTTAGAGCATCAACGGCCAAGAATCATTCAGCAACCCATTTACTACAGAAGGCTCTTAGAATGGTTCTGGGAAATCATGTAGAGCAGGCAGGATCCTTTGTATCTAATGATAGACTTAGATTTGACTTTACACATTTCTCAGCCATGACTGATGAAGAAATTAGCAGAGTTGAGGATATAGTCAATGAACATATCGGTAAGAGCTTAGCTGTAAATACTAAGCTTATGTCCATAGATGAGGCTAAAAAGGAAGGTGCCATGGCACTTTTCGGTGAAAAATATTCCGAACAGGTCCGTGTGGTTTCCATGGGAGACTTCAGCAAGGAGCTCTGTGGTGGAACCCATGTTTCTAATACAGGGTCCATTACAGTATTTAAGATTCTTTCAGATACAGGTATTGCTGCAGGCGTAAGGAGAATTGAAGCACTAACAGGACATAGTGTACTCGAGCACTACAAAGTCATTGAGAATAGATTGTATGACGCTGCAAAGGCTGCAAAAGCAGAGCCTTCACAGCTTGTAGATAGAATTGAAGGTTTATATGATGAAATTAAAACTCTTAAGTCAGAGAATGAGAAGATGAAATCCAAGCTTGCAAGTGATTCACTAGGTGATGTAATGAATCAGGTAAAGGAAGTAGCTGGAGTAAAGCTATTGGCAGTAAACCCACCTGGGCTTGATATGAACGGACTTAGAAACCTGGGAGATAAATTAAAGGATAAGATGGGTGAGGGAGTAGTTATTCTGGCATCATCCACAGCATCCGATAAGGTTAGCCTAGTTGCTATGGTAAGTGAGGAAGTAATTAAAAAAGGTGCCCACGCAGGAAACCTTATTAAGGAGCTTGCTGTACTAATCGGTGGAGGCGGAGGTGGAAGACCCAACATGGCCCAAGCCGGAGGAAAAAATGCCGCCGGAATTAATGATGTAATTGATAAAGCTTCAGAGGTGTTGAGTAAACAGCTGGGATAATATAAATCGGTACCAGGTACAATTTTTACCTTTTTTTATAACATACAAGAAGAACTCATGCATTCTAATCGAAGCATGAGTTCTTCTTGTTTTGTGAAGATTATGTTTTACTTATTGAGGGCTATGTTATTCTTTATACAATCCGAAGAGCTTTAATAGCTTTTGCCAGAAGTTTAACTTTACTGGTTCGGCGGCTTCGACAGCGGGTGCCTCAGGTATATCGATAGAAGCTGTTTTTAGCACGAACTGAACAGAGCTTATTTCTGTGTTCTTATCTGACACAAAGGATTCTGTCATATCACCTGCGCCAGATATTTCGTTTAGAAGTGTATTTATTTGTTTATCAATATCATTGTTGATACCGGAGGTTTTATTTCTGAATTCATTGGTTCCTCCCTTGTAGGTTGCAAGTCCATCTCTAAGCTCATTTATGCCTGAGTTTATTTTTACTGCACCGTCATATATTGCATTTGCCGAAGCTGATATTTCAGAGGAGGAATCCTTAAATTCTTTTATACCTTCTGTGAGCTCGCCGGCACCTATATCTAGCTGTGCGACACCATCTGTATAGCCTTTAAGGCCTTGAACAAATTGTATGATACCATCAAGCTGTAGCTTAACCATCTCAAGGTCAGGTATATTTGAAAGTATATTACTATAATTATCAGGGGTAAGAAGTGGAAGTTTAAGCCCCATACCTTGAAGCTGTGAATTGACAGCTTCAAAGGCTGTATTTTGCAATGCTAGTGCACCATTATTGATATTTGTGTTTTGCTTAACCAATTCTGATAGGCCCAAGCTTAATGAGGATGCCCCGGTATACAATTCTTTTGCTCCAGAGGATAATTGTCCTATACCATTTTTAAATGCATTAAGTCCATTAACATAATCATCTATTCCACTAGACAGTTCATCAAGGCCAGCTAACAATTCTCCAGCACCATCATCAAGATTTTCAATTCCTTTAATAAGGTCTGAAAATTGTCCTGTAAACTGGCTGCTATCAAAGTTTATATCAAAGGCCAAACGGATAGCATTAATAGATATAGCCTCCATTTCAAAGTCCTTAACATCAGCAGTGATAGTACCCTCAAAAGGATTTCCCGGTAATACTGTGAAGTTGAGCTGTTTACTTCCAGCAGCCTCTGCTATAGTGGCATTTTCGGCAACAATATTAGTGCTTAGCTTATTATCAAGTAGGACACTAAGCTGTAATCCGTAATTATCGTAGAAGGTACCGCTTATAGCAGGATTTTTGGTGATAGATAATGTTATTTTGAGTTTACCATTCCTTCCTGCTAGGTCTTTGGCTTGGATTTCCTTATCATCCATATAGTATTTAATCTCTATATTCCAGGGTAATTCTGTGGAAGTTAGATTACCTTGATAATAGAATTTTTTGGAATCGGTATTAATAGTAATCATATCATCAGATTGATCTAGAGCGTCTTTTGTAGTCAGATTACTAAGCTTATTGTAAATACCATAATCGGTGATATGGCCACCATCAAATATATTTACTACATAAAGGTCTTCAACACTTCCGTCATGGCCTAATATTCCATATATTACCTCCTCCTTAGGAGAGGGAGCGGCTATTGCTATAGGGGCTGCAGATGTTAATATTATTACCAGGCTTAAAATAAGTGCTAAATTTTTCTTCATATTTTTCCTCCATTCAAACGCAAGCTATGCAGTGCTATTATTTTACTTTACTGTGGTTTTTAATTAGCTTAT
>JAQVQL010000316.1 GCA_028701595.1 Herbinix sp. | reverse complement strand
CTTCAGGAGATGCCACAGGTATTCCAACAGCCTAAGGAATATATCCGTGGCCTAGGAGTTCTTGATATGGCCTATGCCCTTGTATATGGAAGAAAGCATAGAACTAATGAAGAGTTAATATATCATGTGACTGAGGCTATGCTTAGCTTCGATGAGTCTGTCAGAACAGGTAAGGTATATAATATGACCTCCACCTGCGATAGACCTGAACCTATGCCAAGGGGTTACGATATAGGAGAGCTTGATAGGTAAGTTTAGAGTGTTGAATAGTATTTATGTGTGTGATAGATGAAAGGAGTTATTATGAAGTCAGTTCGTAGCTATAAAAATGTCACATGTTTTATTTTACTTCTTTTGTTGTCTATCTTTTTATTTACAGCTTGCAAGAAAAATCAGCATATGGAATATGTTCCTTCTGAGTCTATCCCTTCTTTGCAACTTGAATATATAAAAGGGGACACGATTGAATCAATAAACATACCACGCGGAACTGCATCTTGGAACTATAAAAACCGTGGAATTGAAGTAGATGCACCTCATCCTTTAGATGCAGTCGGAAGTATACCGGAAATCGTTAAAATAGAAGATTCTTTAGAAATCAAGCTTGAATTCTCATCACTACCTACGACATATACTGTAAAATGTTGGGCTCATGAATATATAGAGAACAATGAGGCTTATGAGAATTATTATGAAGATGTTGAGATTACTAATGATACATTAACCATACCTAATGATAAAGCGGGCTATATTTATTTAGTTCATGCCCTTTGGCCTCAAGGAAATGCGTACTATGGTTTTAATGTTATTAATTCATTGTATACAGATGATGATATAGATAATAATACAGATAATGAAAAAAATCCTGAGAATATAGCTGAGAATAAAAATAATAAAAACACCGAAGATATTACTACACCAGTGCTGGTTCAAGACCTCCTGATTGGCGGTCTTAATAAGGGTGAATGGATGTATTATGATGAGTTTTATAATAGTGGAGCAGTTAATTTTGAAGGATATGAATACGATGTATATTCTAATAATTCTAAAATTGCAACAGCTAAAGGAAGTCTACCAATGAATTGGATGACAGGTGATACGCTTTTGGGAACAGAATATGAATTTGATTATTATATTATTGAATTATATGAAAATGATAATATGATAGATGGCTTTGATATTGCATTAAAAGCCGATTGGGATCTGTTTCCACGCTTATATAATGAAGATTATTCAGAAAATGCTTTATATACCGATTTAGTTAAGACATATCTGATAGAAAGCGGTCTTGAAAATCCTGAAACTACTGTAAAACAGAGTATAAAGGTTGATTTAGAGGGTGACGGAACAGACGAATTCTTGATTTATGCTGATAATATGATTGAAGATAACTTTAGTGAGGTTAAGAAAGGCGATAACTCAGTGCTGATCTTTAGAAAGTACCAAGACGGTAAAGCTATTGACCAGGTTTTGGATCAATATATAATAACTGAGAACCCTGAATACTCATCCCCATATAGACTTTTATTTAATGTTGATACAATAGCTGATCTGGATGGTGACGGTACTATGGAAGTCATTGTGAAAAACTGGTATTATGAGGGCATAGGCTGGAGTATTTATAAGCTTAAGGATAATAAATTAGAGCTAGTTGCCTCAAATGGCATTGGAGCGTAAGCTAATAATTATGTCCAAAAGTCTTTAAGGAATGGTGAGATCATGAATATACAGATACTTGGTAAAAAGAATTGCTTTGATACTAAGAAAGCAGAGAGGTATTTTAAAGAAAGAGCTATTGAATATCAATTTGTTGATTTGCTAGATAAAGGAATTAGTAAGGGTGAATTTGAGAATATTAAGAAGGCCGTTGGCGGATTAGATAACATGCTTGATGAGAACTGTAAGGATAAGAATTTAATGGCATTGTTTAATTATCTATCAGATGAGGATAAAGAAGATAAAATACTGGAAAACCCAATACTTCTTAAAACACCCATTGTTCGTAATGGAAAACAAGCAACAGTAGGTGTTCATGTTGAGATTTGGAAGGATTGGGAATAAAATAAGGAGATCATTATGAATCGAAAGAGAAAAGCTATTATTGCTGGAAATGAGATATCAGAGTTAAAGACCTATAGCTTAGGAGGTTATCCGCAAAAGGTTCTTATCGAAGGAAGGAAAAGAACAAATCCAATTGTAATATTTCTTCACGGTGGACCGGGCTCACCTATTCCATTTAGTGTAGGCTGTCGAGGCTTGTTTCCGGAAATAACCGACCAGGTTACAATGGTTTATTGGGATCAGCTTGGTTGTGGAATTAATAATCATGTGATTGACGAAAGCTTTACCATTGATAGCTTTGTAAATATGACTATTGACCTTATCAAGCAAATAAGAAATGATTTTCCAGATAACAAAATAAATATATTTGGAGTATCATGGGGAAGTATATTAGCTGCGAAAGTAGCTAAGGCAATACCCGAGCTAATACATAAAATAGTCGTATATGGACAGGTGTTAAAGCAGATTCCCTTTAATAATGATGTTTTCGAGACTTTAGAAAAGTCAAAGATACCATTCAAATACAAAGAGAAGCTTTCTCATATGAAACAGTCCTCATCACATAATATGAATGACATAAAAACAATTGTAAAATGGATAAACAAATATACCGAAGGGTATCAATCTAAAGAAGGAGGAAAAGCTTCGCTTGGACCAATAATCCGAGGAATGATATCCAGTCCAGATTATACATTGAAGGATTTTAAGGCTGTTGTGATAAATGCTTACAGAAAGAATGAAACACTACTAAAAGAATTAACTACAATAGACCTCTCAGAAATACTGAAGGAAATAGAACTACCATATTTTATTATTCAAGGGAGTACAGATATTGTGACATCAACCAAAATGATTTCAGAATATTTGGAAACAGTACAAAATGAAAACTTGCATTTCCAACTGGTAACACCCAGTGGTCACATGCCAAATGCTATAAGTATGGACGTTATAATTAATACTGGATTCGGATTCTTGAAAGAGGAGGGCTTATGCAAGGAT
>JAQVQL010000047.1 GCA_028701595.1 Herbinix sp. | reverse complement strand
ATATGTCCATATATTATCAATATAACGGTTCTCCCAGTCATGCTTACCTGCAGCAATAACATTGTAGTCCTCGTCCATTAAAACAGCCTTGATTCTAGTGGAACCTAGCTCAATCCCGAGAGTGGTCCTACCCTCGATTATGTCCACCCTTCTCTTATTTATAAGGTTACTTTCCACGAAACCCCTCCAATCCTTCTTATATAGTAAGATTAATATTATCTATACGCAACAGAATTCCACAACAGCTCATTCTTAAGATTTCTAATATTAGTATCCTTATCAATATATACAGCCTCAATTCCCATAGCAGCTGCCCAATCTCCCATCTGCTCAGCATTCAGATCATATGAAAATGCTGTATGATGTGCACCGCCTGCCAGAATCCAAGCCTCAGCTCCTACCTCAAGATTAGGCATAGGCGTCCAGAATGCAGTAGCTACCGGAAGCTTAGGCATCGGCTTATCTGTCTTCTTACACTCTACTTCATTTATAATCAAGCGGAAACGATTTCCTAGATCAATTAGTGAGGTAGCTATAGCAGTACCCGTCTTCGAAGTAAATACTAGCCTTGCAGGGTCTTCTCTCTCACCCATAGATAGGGGATTTACCTTGATAGATATAGGACCGTCAGACACGGTTGGACATACCTCTAGCATATGTGCCTGAAGAATTCCCTCTTTACCAGGTATAAGGTTATATGTGTAATCCTCCATAAATGAAGAGCCCTTAGCATCCTTCATATCGGCAGTCATAACCTTCATCAATCTAACCATGGCGGCTGTCTTCCAATCTCCCTCACCACCAAAGCCATAGCCCTTCTCCATAAGACGCTGTATAGCTAATCCCGGTAGCTGCTTCAGGCTTCCCAAGTCACCAAAATGAGTTACTATAGCATGATAATTCTTTTCCTTTAGGAATTTTTCAAAGCCTATCTCTATACCTGCCTGAACTGCTACATGATTGCGAAATTCCTTCCCATCTCTTCCATCAAGTAAGATTTCGTACTTACTGTAATATTCATCAACAAGGGCACTTATATCACCTGAGGATACATCATTTACATAATCATAAATTTCATTAACAGGATAGGCATCAATCTCCCAACCAAATTTTATCTGAGCCTCAACCTTGTCGCCTTCAGTGACCGCAACATTTCTCATGTTATCTGCTATACGAAGCACACGAATATGGCTGCTTTCTACAAGCCCAATAGCCGTTCTCATCCAGCTAGCTACACGCTTCTGGACTCTTTCGCTACTCCAATGACCAACTATAACCTTACGCTCCATGCCCATGCGAGAGACAATATGCCCGTATTCTCTATCACCGTGAGCCGATTGATTTTCATTCATAAAATCCATGTCTATACTGTCATAGGGTATCTCCTGATTAAATTGTGTATGCATATGAAGCAATGGCTTTCTAAATTCCTGAAGGCCTAAAATCCATGATTTCGCAGGAGAGAAAGTATGCATCCAAGTAATAACACCAGCACAGTTATCATCTGAGTTAGCTTCGTTAAACAGTCTACGAATTGATACGCTGTCAAGTAAAGTAGGTTTCCATTCTAGCTTAAATGGTAGTAAGCCTGATTCATTCATCTTTTCTACAATTATTTTTGAATGCTCTGCAACATTAGCTAGGCATTCATCACCGTACAAATCCTGCGAGCCTGTGGCAAACCAAAATACATAATTTTTCTTAGTCATATCCATTCCTCCTCAATAAATTGTTATTGTTTCAGTGCTGCTAACGGAGGAATTGTCCTCCTCAATAAATTGTTATTGTTTCAGTGCTGCTAACGGAGGAATTATCCTCCTCAATAAATTATATTTGTTTCAGTACTGCTAACGGAGGAATTATCCTCCCTAAATATACTATCCTCTATATAACATAATATATAGCTTTTCCAAAATTAGCAATTTCTTAAAACCTCTTATTAATAAATAAAGTTACCTAATCCGACTGACACACTATTGATTCTATAATAGAATTACTTTATAATTATATATATATTAGGGTAAAGGAGGGTGACTATGACACTAAAGCATTTGTGTGAAGATATTTCATGTAATGATCCTAACCTGCTGGAAGAAGGAAGTCACATTGGCTCTAGAATAATGTGTCCGGAATATTCCCTTCATATAGAAGACCGGAAAACCTATCCTATTTCCGGGGAAGAAGGGGTTTTTGCTCTTTGCTGGACTGTATATCCCAACAACAGGCTATATGGTACAATAAAACCAGCTGCTGTTTCCTTTTCCTACGGCATGAGCTTTGAACAAGGCTGTAAAACCCAGATGCATACCCATGAGTATTTGGAGCTTGCATATATTATATCGGGAACATTTCATCAACGAATTCTAGGTAAGGATATAATATTTAATCAAGGTGAGCTATGCCTTATAGATAAAAATTGTCTTCACCAAGATTGTCTGGACTCAGATTCTGCCTGTATTCTTTTTATAGGAATTGCCAATGAAATGTTCGATAGCATAATATCTAATCAAGTTGCAGATGAAAGAATAATATCCTTTCTTCAAACCGCCTTGCTTAAGCAGAAGAATCTATGGCAATATCTGCATTTTAAGCCCATAAATCCGTCCAATCAAGAGATGGAAGGATATTTGATGGATCTATTGCATGAGTTAATTCTCCATGATAAGGCATCGCGTTATATATGCCATGGCTTACTGATACGTATTTTTCACTTACTAAGCTCAGGTTACGATATTTCACTATCCAGCGAAATGCAAAAGAAAATGAACTGGTTATTATATGAGAAAATTACTAACTATATAAAACAGAATTATAAGGATATCTCTATAAAACAGCTGGCAGAGCATTTTCATTTCCATGAGGATTATTTTAATCGAATGTTAAAATCAAAAACCGGTATGACCTATACTCAATATGTCCAAAAGCTTCGTCTTAGCGAAGCAGAAAAACTCCTTCTTCATACTGAGCTTACAATAGATGAAATATCAGCTAAGGTGGGCTATCAGAATAAAGGGTATTTCTATAAGATATTTATCGGGAAAAATCATATGACACCGGCAAGATATCGAAAGGATAAGCATAGTTAAGAGCTTCTTGAAAAGATATACTTAAATAAACGATAAAAATAAAGTATATATAACATATCAAAGATGCTTCAACTAGGGCAGGTAGTTTATTATAAATAATGTTTATGATATTTTTCCTAAAATTTATTAGGTAGGCGGAAATGACAGGCGGATAGAACGCTTGGAAAATATGATTCCGCTCCAAGTGGTGTTGTTTCCGAAAGCAAGTGTTATAGGCAATGCAAGTCAGCAACTACAACTTGAAGTAGCGGTTGCTGACTCAGGTACCCTTTTTAGATTATTTCTATAACTTCTCTCCGATAGTCAGAAAAAGATTCCGTTCCTTCCTTTAAAACACGGAACCCATCTTCAATGCGAATACCTATTTCATTCTTATCATCGCCAAGATAAATACATGTTGCAAATGTCATGTTTTCTTCAAGTTGAAAATCGGAATTGGATTCGATCCATGGATATTCTCCTTCCATTAAGCCCGTTCCATGACATGGTCCATAAAGAATATGATCTTCATAACCTTTTTGCTTTAGTGTATTATAATGAATTTTGCTTATTTCCCTTGCATTCATACCCGCTTTTGTATGATCAAGAATTGTCTTCTGAGCTGCTAGCCCTGCTTCTATAATTCCTCTTTGAATATCATTTGCCTTTCCGATAACTACCGGCCTGCCCATGGTTGATGCATATCCCTCATATCTTGCTCCTACTTGAATCTGGATTAGATCTCCTTCCTTAACCACTTTATTCCTACATCGGCTTATAGCTTGATTTGTGTTGCTGCCGGTTAATATCCAGAAAGGATATGCCTCACCCTCGCCGCCTTCTCGAAATATGGTTTCCATCGCAATACCCTTAATCTGATTTTCCGTCATTCCAGCTCTTAAATTTTCTAACATGGATTTCATGGCACACTGACATATGCGATATGCTTCCCTCATACAGTTCAACTCGTTTTCTGTTTTAACAGCACGGATTTTTGAAACCAACAAATCAGCTTTTACAATCTCAACATTTCCAAAAGCCTCCAAGGATTCCTGAAGAGAATCAAAGATAACTTTTGTTATTAGGCTATAGCCGGCAATACCAAGCTTCTTTACCTTGTTATCTCCTATCATCTCATGTATTACACTATCAAAAGTATCAAGTTTTGCTCCGGGATATTCTGGTTCAGAAGATTCCCTAAAAGCCAATAGCTTCTTGATATTACTAATTTTGGAAGTATGTTTTGAATAGGTTTCGCTCTCAGGCCCAATTAAAAGTGCAGCTTCACCCTCTACCGGAATAAGTACTCCTCCAGACTCAAAAGATGGCCAGTAGTCACAATAGTATCTTACAAACTGAGGTTCACTCTCATTACCATAACATAAAAGTAAATCTAATTCTGCTTCCTTCATTGCCTTTTGTGTTTTTTGTATTCTTTCTTGAAATTCACTTAATGGTATTTCAATTTTCATGTTTACCTCCATATAGTTGTTTTATAGTCTCTAAATGTCTTATCTATATCTTTAACCTTTGATAAATTATAAAATTTTCATTTGACATTGATACATTATAGGGAATCCTCACTTGTCCATTTTAAAATTGTCTTTGCTAGAACTTGAATGGATTTAATATAGTCATCAATCCCGACATATTCGTTAATACTATGTGCATTTTCCATATCGCCGGGTCCAAATATAATTGTAGGTATCCCCCCGTTGTTCTGAAGATGCCTAGCATCAGCGCCGCTTGGGAGTCCTGAAATCACATGTTTTCCAATAATTTCATCACACGATTCAGATACCACATCCACCAAGGGATTATTTATATCAATCGAGTGTGGCATTACACTTAAATACCAATTTAGTTCAACCGGATTATTCTTTAGCCATGGATCACCCTGGCAGGTATTTCTTATACATTCCATTACTTCTTCCTTTATGTCATTGGCATTTACCTTAGTTTGGATGCCGTTAGCATTAACCTCATATGGCAAGTACTTAATATCAAATCTCATTATGCAATTACTTGGGACAGTCGCAGCCGAAATGCCTCCCTCAATTTGACCTAGTGTGATGGTAGGTGATGGGAGTAATGGGTTCTTTCTCGTGGCTAGCCACCTGGTTTCTAACTCTTTTAGCCCATCAGCAATTTTATAAGCTTTTTCTATAGCATTGACACCAGACCATTTATAGCAAGCGTGAGATGACTTTCCTGTCACTTTAACCTCCAATAAAAAGACACCGCGACTTGCACAAAACATATTTAGTCCAGTAGGCTCAGTAACAATAGCAGCATCGGCCTTATAACCTTCTGCTATACATGCTAGGGTACCATTTCCCCCACCTTCTTCATCTACTACTGATTCAATAATAATGTCACCCTTGAGCTCTAATTTACAGTCCTTGATATATTTTACTGCCAGAATCATGGCAGCAACACCTGCTTTCATATCACAGGCTCCCCGACCATATATTTTCCCATCTTCAATCATTCCGCTTAGCGGATGATGCTTCCAAAGATTAATGTTATCCAATGGTACTGTATCAATATGGCCATTAAGAATTATCGATTTCCCTTTGCCGCGTCCTTTACTAAGAGCAATAAGATTTGGCCTTCCTTCATAGTTATGACCCGAATTATAGTCCGGCATAGATGAAATCATCTCATTATTAGGTTCTATTAATCTTGTTTCAAATCCCCATTCAGTAAGTTGTTTAGATAACCACTCCTGTATGGCTCCTTCATTACCTTCAATGCCTTGATTAATAAATGTACTATCAAAAGATATGAGCTTTTGTAGAAAATTGATGGCATGATCTTTTTGTGATAATATATATTCCATTAAATTTTTCGTACTCATATTAGCACTCCTAACTTATACGGGACAGGATTTATTCCTGCCCCATAATATACTTATTGTATTGGCGTTATAACACCTTTTCTAATAGCTATATTGCCGTATAATGCTCTTTCACCTGTTTGTACAATTGCATAGCAATGAGAAATAAAGTCGCAAAATTTATCTCGTTCATATTGGATAAAGGCCTCGACACCACGTTTATCATAGCATGATGCAATTTCTTTAAACTCATCCCAGATAGGACAAGGAATGCCTTTATCATATTCTGTCTTATTTCCTATCACAAATGGAGTAGGAACAGACTGATCTATGGGCATTAATTCTAGAATTGCTTTTAAAAGCTCAGTTGCGCTAATTCCATCTGCTCGTAGTTTAATCGCTCCTCCATTGCGGCAAAACATATCTACCGGACAATTGGCATCACATAACACTATGTAATCACCATGACCCATTTCCGCAAGGACCTTTAGCAGTTCTGGAGAAATAATTGGTGGGATATTTTTAAGCATGACACACTTCCTTTAATTAAATTGTTCTAACCAGTACCAATCCTTTTCCGATACTCCTTTAAGGATTTGTTCTGCATTATCAATATTTGAAGCATCAATTACTGTATTACGCTCTTTGATAGTAGCAGGGACAGCTTCACCATTTAAATACCTAACAGCTATATCAATTGCAATATATCCTTGAATATAACCCGGCGTACCGTTGGTTGCTCCCAGTGTTCCGGCAATAACTGCTTCTAATGCTTCATCAGTACCATCATTGCCCATAACAAATATATCGTTTATACCAGCTGCCTCAATTGCCTGCATTGCTCCTAAAGCCATCTCATCATTTGCTGCATAAACTGCATCAATCTGATCATAAGTCTGCAACCAATTTTCCATTATATTCATAGCTGTTGCTCTATCATATTCTGCTGGTTGGGAAGATAATATCTCTATTCCATCAAACTTCTCAATAGCCTCTGCAAATCCTCTGGATTTTTCACGACTTGTTTCTTGACCCAAAACTCCTACCAGCTCAACAACCTTGCCTTCCCCACCTAATACATCAGCTATATAGGTACCTCCATTGTATCCTGATTCATAACTGTCAAAGCTGATGCTACAAACAATATCCCCTCCGGTAGGTGTTTCAGCTGTTGTAAATACGGGTATTCCTGCTTCGTTTGCTTCTTCGACTGCAGTCACTATGCCCGTCGTGTCTACAGCTTGAACGACAATTGCATCAACTCCCTGAGAAATAAAATCTTCGATTTGAGCAACTTGCTTAGTTACATCATTGTCTCCTCCAAGCATAGTCAACTTTACTTCCCTCTCATCAGAAGCCAGCTGCGCTCCATCCATCATTCCAACAAAGAAGGGATTATTCAGTGTCGGGCAAGTATAGCCAATGCTATATCCCTTTTTTTTATCATCATTCTCTTCTTCTTGATCTTTTACAGGTGAATTTTTGTCTTGGTTTTTGTCATCCTCATTTCCCGTACTCGTCTTAACATTTGGTTCATCTGATTCTTTTGAGTTACTGCACCCCAATAATACGGAGGATAATACTAGAATTACACTTAATATTAGTACTACAAGATTTCTTTTCATAACCTATCTCCTTTTCATTTTTTAATGGTGTAAAATCATCTTTCCTTTTTATATTATATTTCATTTAAGGATCACAGCTTTTTGTAAAAAGTTATATTATCAATTTATAAAAACTATTTCTATTTCTTTAATAAAAATCAAATTTTATGATTTACTGCTGACTCTTGTTTGAATAAAGTGGTCAAACAACACTGCAAACAATACGACTACACCCGTTACAATATTTTGATAATAAGAATTCACATTCAAAAGGTTAAGAGCATTGTTTAATACACCAATGATAACTGCACCTAGTAATGTTCCCCATATGCTTCCCCTACCGCCTGACATACTTGTACCTCCTATTACTGCTGCAGTTATTGCCTGCATATCAAACCCTGCGCCTAAGGAAGGTACTCCGGAAGAAAGGCGCGAGGTATATATCACTCCGGTAAAGGCGGCTAGGAATCCACCAATAACGTAAACCAGTGTTTTTGTCTCTTTTACCCGGATTCCTGCAACCACAGATGCCTTTTCATTACCTCCAATAGCATAAATATAGCGTCCAAACTTTGTTTTAGTCATAATAAAAGCAAACACTATAAAGGTAATAAGCATATAAATAGTGGGCAGCGGTAAAAAAGAAATACTTCCCTGCCCAATTGCTTTAAAAGGTGTATTATTTAAAGGAATCGGGCGAGCTCTTGTATATACCAAAGTAATCCCTCCGCAAATTGATGATGTTGATAAAGTAATTATAAATGGAGCAATTCCTGTTTTTGAAATCAACAATCCATTAATTAGTCCCACAATAACTCCAATTAACATTCCTATCATTATTGCCAGAATGATATTTCCCGTGATCGATAATACTGACGCACATATACAACTACTCATTGCAACGACGGAACCAACCGACAAGTCAATCCCCCCAGAAATAATCACCATTGTCATGCCAACGCTAATAATAGCATTCAATGATATTTGACGCCCCACATTTGACAGGTTTTTTATAGTAAAAAATCTATCAGTTAAAAAAAACATTACTACTAAGATTAAGCAAAGCACCGCTAATGTTGCATATTTTCTTGCAATCAGCCAGATTTTTCTTTTATCCATTCTGATGACCTCCCGTGGCATAAGCCATAATATCTTCCTGCTTTAAGTCAATATTTTTAGCCTCATAAACTATTCGCCCTTTATAAATAACCATAATTCTATCACTCATACCCAAGATTTCGGGTATTTCTGATGATATAAGAATAACCGCTTTCTTTTGCTCCAAAAGTTGGTTCATAATGTTATAAATCTCAACTTTTCCGTTTACATCTACGCCTCTTGTAGGTTCACACAAAATTACAACCTTCGGATTAGTAGCAAGAACCTTTGCAATAGCCACTTTCTGTTGATTACCCCCTGACAAAAGTACTGTTTCTTGGTGGGGCGAATTAGCTTTAATATCATATTTTTCAATACTATGATTAGCCAAATCATTTTCCTTTTTTTTATTTATTATTCCTTTTTGATTTGATATCGGAGCCCACGGGGAGAGTCCAATATTTTCTTTAATGGACATCTGAAGAATCAGTCCCTCTTCCTTTCTATTTTCTGTTACCAGTCCCAAGCTGTTTGCAATAGATATACTTGGCAAATGATTTTTTAGCTTCTTCTCTCCTATTACTATCGAACCTGAATCAATTTTATCCAAACCATAGATGCATCTTGCTAAAGGTGTCTGTCCAGCACCCATCAGACCTGCTATTCCCAACACCTCTCCCTCTCTTACCTCAAAACTTATGTCATAGAACTCTTTCTTACAACTTAGGTTTTCTACTCTTATAGCGACCTCGCCCACCTCATATGTATGTTTTACATAGAATTCAGAGATACTCTGACCAACCATACTTTTTACAATTGCGTCTATTTGGGTATCTTCAGTAATGAATGTATTCACTAATCTTCCATCTCTTAATACGCAGATACGCTGAGCTACTTTATATATTTCTTCAAGTCGGTGCGAAATGTATATGATACCTTTACCGGATTTTCGAAGTTCATTTATGATTTCAAACAATTGTCCTGTCTCCTCAATGCTTAGTGATGCTGTTGGTTCATCCATTATAATTATGTCAGCATTTTGAGAAAGTACTTTTACAATTTCCGTAATTTGTTGCTCAGCCACTGTTAAGGTACTAACTAATTGATCAGGATTTATCTTGACGCCCAATTTCATAGCCAGAAGCTCAGCTTCCGAATTAAGGTTCTTATCATCAATGATAATTCCTCTGGTTTTCTCTTTTCCAAGGAAAATATTTTGTGCTACAGTTAAATTTGGTATTAAGTTCAATTCCTGATGAATAATGGCAATTCCTTGGTCTTGAGCCTCTGACGGTCTATTAATGTTTACAATCTTTCCGTTAACCCTAATCGAGCCACTATCCGCCTTATAAATACCGCATATTATTTTCATTAATGTGCTTTTTCCTGCACCATTTTCTCCCACTAGTGCTAAGCATTCACCTTTATGTATATCAATTGATATATCATTCAAAACCTTGTTGCCCATAAATGATTTACAGATTTTATCTGTGCTTAGCAGCACATCCATTATTATCTCCTCCTTTTTCTATGTACTCGTGTACTTATGCACTTATATTAGCTTACTCGAGTACATTTGTCAATACTTTATTTATTATTACTAAAAAATTTGAGGTTTAGCAGTAAACCATATGAAGTATGTACATTGAAAAGGATATATAGAACTTAAAAATTAGCAGAAAAAGTTATTGAAGGTAAGAAGAATACTGAAGTTCTGCCAGGAACTATTCAAGAACATGTGTTAAACTTTGGAATCAGTTTAAAAGAACGAATTGATTAGTGATAAATATAATAATTGGAATGTATATCCGCTTGACCAAGTATTTGATATTATTCAAGAAAGAAAATAACGCTTGGATTAGTCGAAAAAACATTAGAGGAAACAATAAAAGCAGTTGATAGAAGATTATGATCATTAGTCAGAACAGTTTATAAAAAAAGGTTATCTTCCTGAAGTGTACAATACAAAAACTTTATGTAAAGTTCTAATAAATATACTTCTAATTGCTGCAAATCGTAATGTTCAGTTGACACATATAACTAAATATAATATATTTGAAATATATACTCGAGTATAAAATATTTCCTGTAATTCAGCCTGAATTATTACAAAGCCTGTGTATCAGAGTATCATACTTCTGATCATACACACTACAGAGCGCAAGATATACCGATCAATGCAGACTTTCTATCAAATAGGTTGCAATTAAACCTCTACAGATTGAAGCCAAGAAAATATAAAATGTTAACTGTTAATATATCGCTCAAGATTGTTATTATTTTGTATAAATTAATTTTAATTATAGTAAAAGTGATTGTTTTATTTTTTAAGAATCATTACAGCCACTTATAACTAAAAAGCTTCATCAACTAATTCACTAAACATTATATATAAAGGAGATGATATTTATGGTTTCAATGAAAGATATAGCTCACGAATTGAATTTATCACGGTGCACAGTTTCAAATATACTTAATAATAAACTCGAAGGAAAATCATATAAAAAAGAGACTATTGAATTAGTTTTAAAAAAAGCTTGTGAAATGAACTATGTTCCAAATAATATAGCTAGATCCTTAAAAACTGGAAGTACACGGACTATAGCCCTTGTAGTTCCTGATATATGTAACTCCTTTTATACTAAAATTATTAAAGAAGTTGAACTTCTTGCTTATGCTGAAAATTATAGCTTGATTGTCTGTGTGGCAGAAGAGATTTTGGAAAAAGAAAACAAAATATTAGAAATGCTAGCGAGCCGAAGGATTGACGGTGTATTGATTTCACCCGTCTCCAGTTATCAGTCACTACAGGGAAAATATCCTTTTAAAATAGTATGTTTTGACCGTATTGTCAATAATCGAGATTTCTGTTCAGTTTTAATTAATAATGAAGATGCTGCAAAGGAGCTTACTCTTAGAATGATTGAAAGAGGAATTACCAATCCTTTATTTCTAGCCACCTCAAAAGATGACTATACTGTACAATGTCGATTAAAAGCTTCCATTAAAACATTAAATGAAAATAACATTCAATTTAATCCAGCCAATATCATCTATAATGTTTACGATTCTAATGTTGCCTATGAGAGTCTCAAAATGCTTCAGAATCAACCTTATATTAATTTTGATTCTGTTATTCTAAGTACAAATTTCTGTATCTATGGTGTCTTAAGTTTTTTAAAAGAAAGAGGACTTACCTTAAAATCCATAGGTGGATTTGAAAATTTCACTGGATCGAAACTCGTAGGTAAAGATGTGATTAAAGTTTTGCAGCCAGAAAAGGAAATAGCATTTCATGCATTTCGTTCTTTGATGGATCTAGTTGATAATGATGAAGCTTCTTCTGTTATATTGAATACAGTAATTCAATAGTCAATGCATGTAGATTAACTAAAAAACCATCAGCGGTGAGGAGTAAATATTTTTCGCACTAAAAAATACATTACTTAGGTAAATCCGGATGAATTCATGGTAAAATGAAAGAAAAAAGTTTACTTGAAGGAGGATTTTTACCATGAGTAACTCGTTGACAAGAGAGAAAAAACGAAAGCTTCAAGAAAAAGATAAGGGTTCATTGATTTTGCAAGGATACAGAAGCATATGTTTCCGAATCTGCTTCGACGGTTGGGAGCTGTTCAGGATCCAAGGCATCAGAGCTACACGATTTATGATACTGATACATTGCTGTATCCAGTGATTCTTAAAAATATATTTTCATTATTCACTATGAGAAGTATGAATGATTGGTTTTATGATGGAAACTGCCGAG
>JAQVQL010000315.1 GCA_028701595.1 Herbinix sp. | reverse complement strand
TCAGCATATTATATTAATCATGGAGTTAAGGTCAGTAAGATTTACGATAAAAACGAAAGGCTTCTATATTGGTACTGTGATATAATCCAAATTAATCCTGACACTAACCCAAAACATCTTATATATGAGGATCTACTAATTGATGTTGTCGTATATGAGGATGGAAGCATCAGAATCCTCGATTTAGATGAGTTGGCAGATGCACTTGTACTTCACCTTATCACCAATAAAGAGGCAGAGCAAGCCCTCAGGACCCTTGATCGCCTGTTAAAGCTTATCTACCAAGGTGGATTTAGTGAGCTTCAAGTCCCGATAAACCAAGCTGAGGCTGCTTATTCTTCCTCCATCATTTGAATTCTTCTGGAATGCCTTTCATATCCTGAAAACTCAGTATTTAAAAATGTGTCAACAATTTTCACGGCTAATCCAGGGCCGACTACTCTTGCTCCCATTGCAAGTATGTTAGCGTTATTGTGCAGCCTTGTTGCTTCCGCACTAAAGCAATCATGGCACAATGCAGCACGAATGCCTTTCATCTTGTTTGCTGTTATTGATATACCTATTCCGGTACCGCAAATTAAAATTCCAAGGTCACATTCTTTATTTTGAATTGCTTTTCCCACTGCCTTGGCATATAAGGGATAGTCGCTGGCTTCAAGCTTTTCGCATCCAAAATCCTTATATTCGATTCCCTTCTCTTCTAAATATTTTATTATTTCCATCTTTAGTTCATAGCCTGTATGGTCATTTCCAATACCTATCATAATAAACACTCCTTGTATATTATTATTTTATATTACATATTGCTTCATAAATCAATTGTTAACTATCCTCATTTAATTTATATACCGTTTTCTTTACAAGTCTGGCAAGTTCTATATAGCATTCTTCATACTCTACTAACGATCCTCCGTAAGGATCCACTACATCTCCGATTTCCCCCACATATTCCTTTATTGTATATAAGTTTTTGGCATCCGGTAAGGCCGCTTCTATTTTTCTTTTATGGGCTTCTGTCATCGTAAGTATTAATGTATTATCATCTATCTCTGATTCCCTAATGCCCTTTGATATGTGATTACTAATATCCAGGTCATGTTTCTTTAATATAACCTCAGCCTTCGGATTAATTGGTTCGCCAAATAAAACCACCATACCCCTGGAGAATACACTAATATTGCTTTCCTTATCAAGGTTCTTATAAATAACTTCAGCCATAGGGCTTCTACAGGTATTGCCGGTACATACGAAAATCAATTTATCATACTTAGTCATGTTATTACCCTCCCCTTTTAACGGTATCAGGTACCAACTTCAAGTATTACCCAGGGCTGGTACCATATTACAAAATCTTTTCCACTCTATAGCCTGCGGCTTTTAATAAACGGTTCATAATAGCTTGTCCTAAATCACCTCTTGCGAAGCTTTCAGAAAATATATATTCAGCATGGATATCATCAAAATCCCTTAAGACAGCATATAAACCCGCTGCAATTGAGTCTTCATCTCCTCTTCGCCCTATCGACTTTATATTACCATATCTATAAAGGCCTTTTGTCTCCTCGGTTGCTATTATTCCTACCGTCTTACCTTTCTCGGTAATCTCCTTGGCCTTTTTATTGATCGCTAATATTACACTCTCTATATTACCCTCGTAGATAGTAAGGCATCCTTCAGGAGCATAGTGGCTGTATTTCATTCCCGGTGCTTTAGGCTTTATGTCCTTTTCAATGATTTTTCCAAGGATTGCTTTGTCATAAGGGGCATTACCTATTATATTCTCAAGCATTGCTTTGGTAATACAACCAGGTCTTAATATTATAGGTTCATCAGAAGATAAGTCAATAATCGTAGATTCAAGTCCAAGAGTTGATTTACCACCGTCAATGATCATATCAACCTTACCACTCAAATCAGCGATCACATGCTCTGCCCTCGTAGGACTTGGCTTTCCTGATATATTTGCGCTGGGGGCTGCTATATATCCACCAGAGCGGGAGATAAGGTCCTTGGCAATTCCTGAAGCGGGAAGGCGTATTGCAACGGTATTAAGCCCTCCTGTGGTACTAAAGGGTACTATATCCTTCTTATTAAGTATTATAGTTAAAGGACCTGGCCAGAAAACTTCAGCAAGTCTAAAGGCTTTATCCGGAATCTCTCTTGCAATTTGCTCCATGTTCCCCGAATCGGCTATATGGACAATTAAAGGATTATCCGAAGGTCTGCCCTTGGCTTTGTAGATTTTTTTAGAAGCCTCGGGATTAAGAGCATCTGCACCCAAACCATATACGGTTTCGGTAGGAAAAGCCACTAAGCCACCGCTTTTTATTATATTTGTAGCAGTATTTAGGTCGCTTTCGCTTAAAATACCCTTATCTGCCTCTACTATAATTGTCTTCATACTTCTCGTGTACTCCTTTTAGCTATCCATACAATGTTTACTACCTGGGATTATATCACGTTTGTATATATTTTTCCACAGTCCAGCTTTATTTTTACTGTTCCTTCGACATATTTAAATGCTTCATAATACCAAGGTGAATTGCCCATGCCATTTTTTCTTGGTATTCCTCGTCAACTAAAAGCGCCGTTTCAGTCCAATTACTAAGGTAGCCGCACTCAACTATAACTAAGGGACAGGTAGTATGCTTTAGCATATAATAACTGGTATTTGATTTTGCTTTTCTGTGATTCCCATCCTTTATGGTTTCCTTTAGTTGCTCCTGTAAAGTCATAGCAAGTTTCGTTCCCTGCTCAGACTGGCTATGATAAAATACCTGGGCTCCCCTAATACTCTCCTGGCTGAAGCTATTCTGGTGTATGCTTATTGCAAATATCGCATTACTTGTATTTATTATATTAATTCTATTATTAAGGTCTGTTCTCTTTTTATTAGAATCAGATTCCGAGTATAAGCCTTCATCCTCAACTCTTGTCATTATTACATGGATATCATTTTGCTCCAATAGATTTCTTAACCTCAAAGCTATATTCAGATTAACATCCTTCTCCAGAGCACCGTTAACGCCTACCTTTCCAGGGTCTCTGCCGCCATGGCCGGGATCAATCACTATGTATATCTCTTCATGTTTTTTCTC
>JAQVQL010000314.1 GCA_028701595.1 Herbinix sp. | reverse complement strand
ATTACAGCAGATGTAGCCTGTGGATATGGATATTTTTTTAAAAGCATTATTGGAAATGGCAAGGTGGTCTTTTTAGATGATATTGAAGAAAAGAAAACAGCTCTATCCCTATTGATGAAACACCAGACAGGACAGGATTTTGCATTTGAAGATCATATGGTGACTAGCGTTTTTGTATTTAAAATTATCGTTAATAGTTATTCTGGAAAAGACCATCATTGATTTGAAAAGTATAATAATACTAAAATTCAAAGGGGGATTCTATGAAAATAAATATATCTGAAATTGGTTATGTTGAGAATAATGTAAACGAGCAATCTGATGAGAACTGGGGTAATATTAAATCTATCATAAGATTAAATAATGATTATGTTGGCGGACTTACTGGCCTGGATAGCTTTTCTCATGCTATCGTATTGACATATTTACATGAAGCACAATTTGTTCAGGAAAAGCATTTAAAAAGACATCCAAAGAATCTTCAAGAGATGCCATTAGTTGGTATTTTCTCTCAGAGAGCTAAGAATAGACCTAATCCTATCGGGATAACGGCTGTGAAGATAATTGAGGTATTAGAGGATTCCTTAATAGTACAGGGGTTAGATGCAATCAACAAAACTCCAGTGCTTGATATTAAGCCTTACTATCCACAATATGACAGAATAGACAACGCGTTTGTACCTGAATGGGTGAATCGTTTGATGGAGAACTATTTCTAACATCTTATTGAAAAAGTTGCCACGCATTCTCGTGACTTTAGTCGTGAGTTAGTGGCAACAGATGTTAGAGATTAATTCGCCTCAAACACTATAATTGGTAGACTTTTACAGTCTCATATGTTATAATATAAGCAAGGAGAGTGATGACATATGGGAAAAGTTGTTTATGGGAGAGGCTATGTTTATTCAATTCAATACCATTTAGTATGGTTTACCAAATATAGGCATAGAATATTAAGCGATGAAATAGAAAATAAACTTAAAGAAATCATAAGAGAAATAGCAAAAGATAATCATTTTACAATAGAAGAAATAGAAACGGATTTAGATCATATCCATATGTTAATAGATTGTAGTCCACAACACTACATTCCAAATATAATAAAAGCATTAAAAGGTGTAAGTGCTAGGTTATTATTTAAAGAACATCCGGAATTAAAAAGCATGTTATGGGGTGGCCATTTATGGAATCCTAGTTATTTTGTAGCTACAGTCTCAGAAAATACAGAGGAACAGATAAGAGACTATATTAGAAGTCAAAAGATGAAGTAGCAAGGGTGGTGAAATGTCTATGTTAAAGAGCTATAAATATAGAATAAATCCAACCGATAAACAAAAGGAACAGCTAGAAAGGACATTTGGATGTGCTAGATATGTCTTCAACTATTATCTAGATAGAAAAGATAAGCTTTATAAAGAGGAGCAAAAAACTCTATCTAAAATAGATTGTAATAATCATCTAAATAGAGAACTTAAGGAACAATATAAGTGGCTTAAAGAAGTAGATAAGTTCGCCTTAACCAATTCCATTTTTAATCTTCATACTGCCTATAATAATTTCTTTAGAAATGTAAAGCAAGGAAAAGCTAATGTAGGATTCCCCAATTTCAAAAGCAAGCACAGCAATCATTGTAGCTATACCACTAACTATACAAATAACAATATAGAGGTAGGATTTGCAGAAAATAAAATCAAACTACCAAAGCTAAAATGGATAAAAGCAAAAGTGCATAGATCCTTCAATGGAGTTATAAAATCAGCAACCATATCAAAAAACGCAAGTGGTAGATACTATGTAAGTATTCTTGTAGATACAGAGATAGAATACTTGCCACAAGTAGATAAAAACATAGGAATTGACTTGGGTATCAGTGACTTTCTAATAGATAGTGATGGCAATAAAATTCTTAACCCTAAGAATTTATACAATTACGAAAGAAAACTATCTAGAATGCAAAGAAAACTATCAAAGAAGCAACCAGGTAGTAAGAACAGAAGAAAAATGAGGATTAAGGTTGCAAGACTTCATGAAAAGATCTCAGACACTAGAAACGACTTCTTACATAAGCTATCTTCACAAATTATTAACGAAAACCAAGTTATAATAAGCGAAGATCTAAATGTAAGAGGTATGGTTAGGAATAAAAATCTGGCAAAAGCAATATCAGATGTATCATGGTCAGAATTCACAAGACAGCTAGAGTATAAGGCAAAATGGTATGGAAGAACGTATACTAAAATAGATAGGTTTTTTCCATCAAGTCAATTATGTTCAATCTGTGGATATAAGAATACAGAAGTCAAAAAGCTTTCAATCAGAGAGTGGACATGCCATAATTGTGGAAATCATCATGACAGGGATATTAATGCTAGTAGAAACATATTACAAGAAGGACTAAGAAGGATAAGTTAATATAAAGGAATAAATAGGGTAGGAACTATCCGAATCAAAGCCTGTGGAGAATACGATGCATTAAGGTCGGTCTATGAAACAGGAAACTCTAGTAGTGATACTAGAAGCTCGTGACTTTAGTCGTGAGAGGTTCACGAAATGGGCTTTAATTCTATAGCTGAAAACAGAAAGGAAAATAAAGAGGCAGAACATGAATAAAGTACTATGTTCTACGGGGGCTTTATTGGGGAAGGCCAATAATAGAAATCATAGAGCATACCTGTTGTACACTGTGATATGAATCTTGGGGGAAAGATTAGTTTATGTGAAGATAATATATTAGATGATGTAACATCTTTATTTGAGATTAACTGTCAATTTGCTTCAGATATTAAAACGGAGAAGTTGATTTTGATAAACTAAATATGACTATAAATACATTAAGAGATTATATCTAATGCCTGAGATGTAAAAAGGTATAAAATTAAGGAGATATATTAATGAGGATAGAGCATATGAAAGACGATAATAATGATTCGTATTCACTAGCTTACATACATGTAAATTCATGGAGGGCTGCATATAAAGGGATTATCCCTCAAGAGATACTAGATAATATGGATATCGAAAAAAGAAAGGCATATTTTGATAAGGTTGTTAAAGACAAGTCAGAAAATAATGTTATAGCTTTTATAGATAATGTGCCAGCAGGA
>JAQVQL010000313.1 GCA_028701595.1 Herbinix sp. | reverse complement strand
GGATGACAGATATTGTGACATCAACCAAAATGATTTAAGAATATTTGGAAAATGTACAAAATGAAAACTTGCATTTCCAACTGGTAACACCCAGTGGTCACATGCCAAATGCTATAAGTATGGACGTTATAATTAATACTGGATTCGGATTCTTGAAAGAGGAGGGCTTATGCAAGGATACAACTGTATAATAGTATATAATTATCTTGGCGATAAGCTACTATTTTGCAAGAGAATTAAGGATCCTTATAAAGGATTATATAATCTAGTTGGTGGAAAAATTGAAATAAATGAGGACGGATTTACAGCTGCTTATAGAGAGTTAAATGAAGAAACTGGAATAAAATCAAGTGATATCATACTTCATCACATGATGGATTTCACATATTATAATCAGAATTGTTATGTTGAGGTATATGTAGGCAAGCTGAGTGGAGACATTGAATTATACGAGGAAACGCATCCCCTGGAGTGGCTGTCTGTTGATGAGGATTTTTTTGATTTTGGTAAATTCGCCGGTGAAGGTAATATTGGGCATATGGTCGAACAGGTGAATATTTACGGAATGGGAGAGAAGCGGCCAGAGATAGGTGGGCATAGAACCATTATAAAGTCTATAAGTCAGAATACATTGATAAATAAGGATTTGTTGGATAATGTTAACAAAATACATACAACGACTTTAGGTGCAGAACGTATCAAGAAAAATTTATCCTTGGATATTGATGAAGATGTAGTCGAGTGGTGTAAATTTAAAATCAGTAACTCAGATGATATCAAAAGAAAAGGTAAGAACTGGTATGTGAAATGTGATGATTTTACATTAACAATCAACGCATATAGCTACACAATTATCACAGCTCATAAGAACAAAAATTGATCGAAGGTAGGCTGAATAGTGAACATAAATTTTATTGTGTTGTAAGTAATATTAAAGCATTATAATTATATGACAGTCTATGTTTTCGAGAAGTTTACACTGTTGAATATGCAGTAAAAAATATTGCTAAGGGAATCTAAAATAAAAAATAAGGAGTATATGAATGAGAGAGATTATAAGAACGGAAATAGACAATGAATGGGCACACTCTGCGATTGTTGAGGCAGGGAATTATGTTTATATCAGCTATTGTATGAAGAATGAGGGCCAATCAATCGAAAACCAAATAAATGGTGCATTTGATATTCTAAGCGAAAGACTTGAAAAGATAGGCTTGTCATTGAAATATGTAGTGCAAATGGATTGCTTATTTAGAGATATTAAAGATTTATCTTTTTTAGGAGAAATAATTAAGGAAAGATTTGAAGGAAAATATCCTGCAAGAAAGGCTTATGAAACAAAGTTTATTAGAGATGGAATTGACTTTCAAGTTGATGCAATAGCTTTCAGAGAAAATCTATAAAATTAATTTTGTAGGAGTGTAAATCAAAAAGAAATGGGAGAATAAAATGGGAAATGTATTTATTGGATTTATTTTAGTGTTTCTGGACTTCAATCTAGATATTGGTAGCTCTAGGATTGGGCTAATTCCAGATTTTATTGGCTATATTTATATATTAAAGGGCTTGGAAGAATTGGACGGAGAAAGTACGTTTTTTATGAAGGTTAAACCATTTGTAACAGGTATGGCAGTTTATAGTGGCATTCTGTATATAATGGATTTGTTTGGTATTTCTGTGTCATTAGGATTATTTACTTATGTTCTTGCATTCGTTTCAATCGCAATCTCTCTGTACATTTCATATAATATCGTTATGGGTGTTATAGATATGGAGGGAAAATATAATACGACTTTGAATGGAGAAAGACTTAAATCTACATGGACGCTTCTAGCGGTTTTCAATATTTTGACTATAGTATCGTTGTTGACGCCACTATTAACAATAATAGGTATTATTCTGTCATTTATCGCGACCATTATATTCCTTGTTGACTTTAATAATTCTAAGAAACTGTATTATAATACAGTAATCAAATAATTTTTAATAAATTGAAAATGAGAAAGCAGATATCTACGGTATTTCATCTTATGAATAGTGCTTTAATTTAATAGCATCAAGGTAAAACTTGTGGTAAAGTATATCTATATTATCTGATGCTCCTTATTACGTAAGGTTATTATTGGACAATATGGTTTTACTGATTTATTGATTTAAGATATAGATTGAATTGTGAAAGGAAGTGTTCTATGAAAAAAATATATAGCAAAAAAGAACGACAAGCCAGAAAGTTTGTTAGAAATGTTATTATTTCATTTCTTGTTATTGTCATTATGATTATACTATTTGTAGTTATAAATAATTCGATAGCCGGTGAAAGAGTATATACAGCAGAAGAGATGTTACATGATCATGATGGTGATGGAATACCGGATCATTGATTAAAAGATAAGTGATTTGTGCTAGATACTGTTTTGGTGTGTGATTTTACATTAAGTGGAGTTTTGATAAAAAAATCATACTTAAGAATAATAAAACAAGGTAATTACAATAAATGTAATTACCTTGTTGGCTATATATTTAGTATCATTTATATCGTCAAAGATATATATAGAAACTAACATAGGAGAAGTTTTAGATAAGGATTACAATATATTTGTCAATAATAATGATAATATACCGACTGAAAGCAAAACACGAGAAAATTGTCGATTTATCAGTTATTCTCTTAAAATAAGAAAACCATTCATATTAATAAGGAATATTCAAATTGAAAGAGTTTCTGTGGATCAATATATTAATGAGTATACATTTTATAATCAATTAGATGGTGAGGTTAAATCATTAGGAAGATATTTTGTTAGTGATAACAAGATGAATTTTTCAGAAGGAATAAATATTTTTATCGATGAACTAACCGAAGACAAACTAATAGAACTTATGAAAGATTATATAATTATAGTAACCAGGAAGGACCTAATAAATAAGCAACATAAGCAGTTTTATCGTATAATTGATTATTTGGAGTGATATCGTCTTAAATGCAATATTATCTATTCGTTAAACTATTGTTTTGCGAATAGATGGATGTGTTGAATAAAGAGTATAAATCAATAAGAACACTTATCTTCTGTCGATTAGGGATATATTAATAAAGCCAAAAGATAATTTGATGAT
>JAQVQL010000312.1 GCA_028701595.1 Herbinix sp. | reverse complement strand
ATCAAATATTGTTGATTGGGAGACAATAACGAAATTTGTTACTGAGATTTTTATTAGACATGGCATTCCTAAAGAGGATGCAAGTATTTGTGCGGATGTATTGCTTGAGTCTGATAAAAGGGGCATTGAATCCCACGGAGTCAATCGTTTTAAGCCGATTTATCTTGACCGTATTAAAGCAGGTATTCAGAATCCGGTGACTAACTTTGAGATAATAAAGGAGGGACCTACTACAGCCGTTATTGACGGACATCTGGGTATGGGTCAGGTTATCGGATATAAGGCTATGAATATGGCAATCAGTAAAGCTAAGGCATATGGAATTGGCATGGTTGCAGTACGTAATTCAACACATTATGGAATAGCAGGTTACTATGCGACTATGGCTACTAAGGAAGGCTGTATAGGTATTACAGGTACCAATGCAAGACCTTCGATAGCACCAACCTTCGGGGTAGAGAATATGTTGGGAACAAATCCTCTGACATTTGGATTACCTACTAATGATGAGTTTCCATTTGTGCTAGATTGTGCGACATCCATAACACAAAGAGGGAAAATCGAATATTTCTCCCGTGTCGGAAAAGCTACACCTGCCGGCATGGTGATTGGAAGAGATGGGGAAGCGAAGACAGACTCCGACCAGATATTAAAGGATTTAGGGTCTGGACAAGCAGCACTTGCACCTCTTGGGGGTATAGGAGAGGAGCTTGCGGGATATAAAGGCTATGGCTATGCAACGGTGGTTGAGATTTTATCTGCTGCATTACAGCAGGGGCAGTTCTTACGTGCGCTATCAGGTGTTGGTGAGGATGGGGGCAAAATACCCATGCCACTTGGACATTTCTTTATAGCAATAGATCCGGAGGCATTTATGGGAGTGGAATCCTTTAAGAGTATTTGCACTGATATTTTAAGAACTCTACGAAGCTCAGCAAAAGCACCGGGCATGGACCACATATATACAGCTGGTGAAAAGGAGTATCTGGTTTGGCAGCAGCGCAAGGATAGCGGTGTTCCCATAAATGAAGCCGTTCAAAGGGAATTAATACAGCTACGAGATGAATTTGGATTAAATGAATTTGAATTTCCTTTTGAATAGTTAGAACGATGCAATATGGATCCTTAATAAGGAGGAGTATTGGATAATGTTAACGAATAGAGAAGAGCTAAAGGATGAACAGATATTAGGTGATGCCTATAAAAAATTATTTTATGCATTGGAAAAGGGTGGCTTTAGCACTATTGCCGAAGTAGCATCTGGGCTGATTAAGATGCCAATAATCATCGTTAATGCAGAGTTAAAAAAGCTTGCTCAATATCCTAATAAAGCCATAGGAGACCCCATATGGGATAGATACTTTGATGATCATGAAATGACACCGCAAATGACCTGGCAGCTATTGGAGGATTCTATTATAAAGGACTCCGAGAGCTGCGAAACGCCTATATGGCTTGATAGAAGCTTAGTTGAGGATATCCCAAGGCTGGTAGGAAATATTAAGATTGACGGAATTATAGAAGGATATGTTGGGGTCTTGTTTCCCGGTAGAGTATATTCGAATATTCATGTCAGACTGACTCAGCTGATATGCCGCACTGTTGCTATTGAAATGCAGAAGGATTTCCATCATAGAAGTTCCCGTAATGCTCTTATCATGGCATTTATCAGTGACCTTTTTCAAGCTAAAATAAAAACTCATAGAGAATTCACAAGATGGACAGAAAGCCTTAGAATAACACTAGTGCCGAGGTTTTGCGTAGTTGTCACTGCCGGAGACAGGGAAAAGACTACTCTTCATTATGTAAAGAACATAGTGGATGAAACCGAGCCAACAATGCATGCTGTTGTTATAGAGGAAAAATTATATGTGCTTGTAACTAAGCTAAAGGATAAAATTACTCCAAAGGATTTTTTGGATACAAGAGTAAAACAAATAGAATACCTTTTGAATATGTATAAGCTTGAATCTGGAGTTAGTAGCATTTTTGATGATCTTTCCTCCATAGGTACATATAAATATCAAGCGGAGCAAGCTCTTAATGTAGGCAGAATCAGTAGGCCGGAAGATAATATATTCATATATAATGATATGGTTTTAGAAAATATTATGTCCAGTGTAAGAAATCAAATAGACTCGCAAAATTATATTCATCCTGCCATAGATGCCCTACGCAATTATGACAACAAACATGGTACCGAATATCTTAAAACCCTTAGAATATACATAACCTCTATGTGCAAACATCATGTTACCATAGAAGCATTACATATACATCGTAATACATTATTGTATCGTTTAAGAAAAATAGAAGAGCTAACAGAAACCTCTCTTGAAAATGAGCGGTTCTGCGCTCTTCTTTTATGTAATTTCTATTTGCTTGATGAATAACCTAGCTTATTAATCAAAGATAGCGACCAGACGGCCTTTAACCTCTCTGTTCTTTAGCTTCTCTAATCCCACATCAATCTGATCAAATGGAATGGTAGATAGTTGCGGTTTTAATTTGCCTGTCTTGAAAAACTCGTATACATTCTTAATATCTTCCGGTGTACCACCATTGCTTCCCTTAAGTGTTAGTTGATGTAGAATCATGGTGTAGGTACTTACTGTAGTTTCAAGAATACCCATACCTGCTACTACTACAATACCTCTGAATTTTACTGCTTCTAGAGCGTCAGAAGTCGTTTTGCCAAATCCTGCATAGTCAATTATTAACTCACACTCATCTGCTTTCAAATCTAAAGTATTTTCATATATCTTTTTACAGCCTATTTCACGAGCTAGGTCACGGGCAGCGGAATTGGTATCCACGGCATATACATCACATCCGGAGATAATTGCCATCCGGGCGGCGAATTGTCCCAATCCACCGATACCAATTATGCCTACCTTCATACCTGCCTTTGCTTGACCTTCAACAAATAGAGCATGATAGGATGTCATTCCGGCATCTGTTGCAGCTGCACCTTGAATATATGAAACTTCGTCCGGTAATTTTACGCATTGGCAAGCAGGAACTAAAAGCTTTGTAGCATAACCTCCGTCGCGGCAGTAACCTATAGCTGCACCAGTTTCTGGGTGCATGGGGCATACTCCGACACGGTCACCAACCTTT
>JAQVQL010000046.1 GCA_028701595.1 Herbinix sp. | reverse complement strand
GGAGAGCGAGGAGGGCCACGGCTCCCACTTTATCTTCGAGGTGCCGGTGGCTTGGGGGGACGCCCTGCCCGCCGCAACCGTGCTGAAAAAGGTGGCGCCCACCTCCCGCATTTTGGTGTATTATATTCAGCGGATTAGGAACTTAAGGATTTTCCAGCTAGATAGCCAGTAGACCATGCTATCTGAAGATTAAAACCGCCAGTTAAAGCATCTAAATCAAGAATTTCACCGACAAAATACATATTCTTTATTATCTTGGATTCCATGGTAGAAGGATTGATTTCCTTCGTAGAAATTCCACCCTTTGTAATGACTGCCTGATCATAGGATGCAAGTCGGGTGATATTAAATGTCAAATTTTTAAGCAGCTCTACAAGTCTTAATCTTTCTTCTTTTGTAATGGAATTAACCTGCTTCTCAGGATTTATAGAACTTAGTGGAATAATAACATCTATTAGTTTGTTTGGCAATAGGTGGGTCAAAGAATTCTTAAATTGCTTGTTCTTAAATTCTTCAAAATCCCTAAGTACTCTAGCATCCAGTTGTTGATTAGTAAGAGCCGGCTTTAGGTCAATGCTTAATGTTACAGCATCCTTATGATTTATATAAGGAATAATATGGCGGCTTGCACTTAATATTACTGGACCACTTACTCCGAAATGAGTAAATAAAAGCTCTCCAAAGTCCTTATATATCTCCTTTTGACCAGATTTAACTGATATAGATATATTTTTTAGTGATAACCCCATAAGCTCTTTAACATAGACTTCGGATACATAAAGCGATACCAATGAGGGGGATAAATCAGTAATTGTATGTCCCAATTTTTTGGCAAATTTATAGCCATCTCCTGTGGATCCTGTAAGTGGATATGAAAGTCCTCCTGTAGCAACTATTACTGCATCACCATAAAGGATTTCATCACTATTTACTAGCTTTATACCATGAAAGCTTCCTTCTTTTGTTATTATATCGCTAACCTCGAATTTGTAGCGAATGCTAACTCCTAGACGCACTAATTCATTTCTTAATACTGATATTACATCTGAGGATTTATCAGATAAGGGAAATACACGATTTCCTCTTTCTACTTTCGTTCTTAGACCAAGCTGTTCAAAAAATTCAACCACATCATAGGTGCTTAATTGATTGTATGCCCTGTATAGGAATTTAGGATTGGACATAACATTATCAAAAAACGTATCTCTATCACAGGCATTTGTAAGGTTACATCTTCCTTTACCAGTAATATAAATCTTTTTGCCAAGCTTTTCATTCTTTTCAAGAAGAATAACATTATGTCCACATCTAGCAGCCGAAATTGCTGCTATCATTCCAGAGGCACCGCCTCCAATAATATATACTTTTTTCATCTACATTTTCCATTCTGCTTATATTCTGCAAGTTTTTTATTGATTTAGAATAACATAAATTTAGGTAATTGTCGACTACGTTTACCGCATCGAAATTACCTAAATAAAATGTTATGTTTATTATAAGCTGATTAGGAGCTCAAGGACTATGTCCTTTCGTTCGCGGAGATTAGTACTCAAAATATACTTCATCAAGTTCCATCTCTATATGTCCACTTTTATATGGTCCACCTTCTACACGGTATATAATCTTTTTATAATCATCTAAGTTCTCAATAATGCTCTGAGCAAAGGCATCGAGTATAGCAGTCTCCAAGCCTGAACCCACATTACTTAAGGGAGGTTTATCTGAATAGAAGCTGATAATAACCGTATCGTCTTGCTTAGTTACGCTTTCAACTCCTATTACAAGTGATTGATCAGCCATGGAATCTACCACGGTATCTACAATTAATTCAGGTGTAATTTCGCTATTTGCAGGAACTAGAGCCGTAACCGGATCTAATAAGGTGTCACTATTAACCACATAAATCAATAATTCAACATTTTCGACAGGCTGTATAATAGTTGGAGTCGGTGTATCACCATCCAAATTATTCTCATCATCTGCATTATAAGTATCTTCTGCATCATCCTTAACCGAGTTATCAATATCTGCTATATCATCATTGTTTTCTATTTTATTATTATCAGCGTCTTTATTTATTTTTAGTCTGATGTTTTTGCAGCCAGAAAAAGATAAAACACTAATTATAATAAGTATCAATATTAAGTATTTATTGTATCGTTTCATAATAAACCTCCTTAACAACAATCTATCCATTGATACTATTATATATAACAACTGTGTCATTTATATGGTATTATTCCAAGGAATTTGTATTTTGTCCATATACTTCAAGTATACATCTTCGAATTAGGTCTAAAGCCGAGCTAACACTATCCTCTCTGATTTGTTTTCTGCTACCTTTAAAATGCTCTTCATTGACAAATGTTCTTCCATCCATGTGACATGAAATATATACTAAGCCCACAGGCTTTTCCACTGTGCCTCCTCCTGGTCCAGCTATTCCTGTAACTGCAACGCCAACATCACAGCCCGAAGCTTTAACAGCTCCGACTGACATTTCTCTGGCCGTCTGTTCACTAACCGCACCATATTTTTCTAAAGTATCAGGGCTAACCTGTAAATATTTTATTTTTGCATTATTGGAATATGTAATAAAGCCCTCCATAAATGTATCCGATGCACCAGGGACATTTACTATTCTTCCTGAAAGCATTCCTCCTGTACATGATTCGGCTGTTACAAGCGTTAGCTTATGCTTAATTAGAAGTTCTACAACTACTTCCTCTCCTGTCATACGGTTGCACCCTTTCATCTAATGTTGACCCTTGCTAAATAAAAGCTCCTTATTCCTTAACAAATAATCTATCATGGATACGATTGTTAATATAAGTGCAAGATATATCGATATAACCTCGAGTACATTAAAAAATACATGATCAAAATTCACTATAAGCAAAACACTCATTACTACTTGGACATTGGTCTTTATCTTGCCCAACCATCCTGCAGCAAGAACCACTCCGTTATCTGATGCAATAAGGCGAAAACCACTGACAATAAATTCTCTTGCGATAATAATTATGGCCACCCAGCTAGAAACTTGATGAGTCCCCACAAAGCAAATAAGTGCCGAGCAAACTAACAGCTTATCAGCTAAGGGATCCATGAATTTACCAAAGTTAGTGATTAAATTGTTCTTTCTAGCAATATATCCATCTAAAGCATCCGTAACTGCCGCTAAGGTAAAGATAACTGCGGCAATATATCTTCCATAAGGGATTTGTTCTATTAGCATGAATATCAAGTATATTGGTATCATAAATACCCTGACGGTTGTTATTTTATTAGGCAAGTTCATTTCTTTGCACTTCCTTCCATAATTTGTCCAATCAAATCATAATTATTTGCTCCGGTAACCTTAGCCTGTATAATATCACCGGACATAAGCTCTTCCTCGGAGTCTATGAAAATGTATCCATCCACCTTCGGGCCATCCATATAGGTTCTTGCTACATATACGCCGTCCTTGTCCGCAATTCTTCCCTCAATGATAACGTCAAATACGCGTCCTATATGAGAAGAAGAATGATCAAATGCTATGGATTGCTGAAGCTCCATTAATTGCTTTTGTCGTTGCTTTTTTACTTTGGCCAAAACCTGTGGCTTAAGAAGTGCAGCGGGGGTATCCTCCTCCTTAGAATAGGTAAATACACCCAGTCGATCAAATCTCATGTTCTCAATAAAATCTAATAGTTCCTCATGCTCTTCATCTGTCTCTGTGGGAAAGCCTGAAATAAGGGTGGTTCTAAGTGCAATATCAGGTATTCTATTTCTGAGCATATTGACTATATTAATAATATCCTCTTTTGATGTTCTTCTTCCCATCAGCTTTAATATCCTATCTGAGCAGTGTTGAATAGGTATATCCAGATAATTGCATATCTTTGGCTCCGAGCGTATTACTTCTATAAGCTCGGGTGTGATTTCCTCAGGATAACAATATAGTATTCGTATCCATTCAATGCCTGATATCTTACAAAGCTCTTTTAATAAGTCAGGTAAGGTCTTTTTATCATATAAATCAACACCATAAAGGGTTGTCTCCTGAGCTACTAATATTAATTCCTTTATTCCCATGGAACCAAGGTATGTAGCTTCCTCTATTAGCTCTTCCATAGGTCTGCTTCTATAGTTTCCTCTAACCTTTGGTATAATGCAGTAAGTACAATGCTTATCGCATCCCTCAGCAATTTTCAAATATGAATAATGAGTTCCGGTAGCTAGTATTCTTTTAGATTTGTTTGTAGGAAGTACATCAAGTTTGGCAAAATAAGAATATTTTTTTCCTTCTATAACTTGCTCGACTACATGTAATATTTCATTAAATGCTGCGGTTCCTAGAAGGGCATCCACTTCGGGAATTTCTGTCAGTATCTCATCCTTATACCTCTCAGCAAGACAACCTGTAACTATTAATGCCTTAAGCTTCCCAATCTTTTTGTACCTGGCCATCTCGAGGATAGCCTGAATACTTTCTTCCTTTGCGTCATGGATAAAGCAACAGGTGTTTACAATAATTATATCTGCCGTGTCCTCCCTATCCGTTATGGAGTATCCGTTCTCATGAAGTATACCCAGCATGTTCTCACTGTCCACAAGGTTCTTATCGCAACCTAATGATATAAAAAATATGTTCATATTTATGCTCCGTTTTTCTTTATTTGGTAGCAGGTACCATCGATTCTACACAATTATACATAAGCATTGCTATAGTCATGGGGCCTACACCGCCAGGAACTGGAGTTATAGCACTTACTTTATCTATAACATCATCATAATCAACATCGCCACATAGCTTATTATTCTCATTTCTATGCATGCCCACATCTATTACTACAGCGCCTTCCTTAACATGCTCATTTTTAATAAATTTTGCTTTTCCGATTGCAACAATCAATATATCCGCTCTTTTAGTTACCTCTGCGAGATTCTTAGTTCTGGAATGACATATGGTGACTGTGGCATTTTCTCTAAGCATAAGCATTGCCATAGGTTTTCCCACTATGTTACTTCTGCCTACAATAACGCATTCCTTACCTTCCATGGAAATATTATATCGCTTCAGAAGCTGCACTATACCTGCAGGAGTACAGGATACAAACCCTTTTTGACCTATGCTTAATCTTCCGACGCTCTGAGGATGAAAGCCATCTACATCCTTATTCGGTGATATAGCCTGTATAATTCTATCCTCATCAATATGCTTAGGTATGGGCAATTGTACAAGAATTCCATGAACATCATCTTGCTTATTAAGCTTATCTATAAGCTCTAGTAAATGCTCCTGTGTTGTGTCCTCGGGTAGTTCATAGGATAAGGATTTGATACCTATATATTCACATGCCTTTTTCTTGTTGTTAACATAAATCGCTGAAGCAGGATCTGATCCTACCTGAATAACACAGAGGCAAACCTCAATATTTTTTTCTTTTAATTGCTCTACTTGTTCTTTTAATTCATCCTTGATTTCTGAGGAAGTTTTTTTGCCATCAATAATCGTTGCCATATACTCTCTCCTGACTTTGTAGTATTTCATATATAATTAATATCAGATTTCTAAACTTATTACAATTCTAATATATTCCATTGAATATCACAAGTAGGGAATTTTATTTAAAATATTACGAAAATATTACAAACTCTTTATATTTTGCTTGTATTTTATCCCATTGTTAGTTAGAATTGCTTTGTAGACTTAATAAACCTATAAGGAGTACCAATGAAATTTAATATGAAGAAATCAATTATTTTAACAATTATATACTGTATGGGTATTGGTGGATTAACTTTATCTATAGGGGCCTTACATCCTGGGAGTAATAATGGTGTAGCTGAAGCTATTAAGAGAGATAAAGAGCTTCTTATTGCATCTGAAAATACAAACAATGATATGAATCAGGCTGATGATAAAGCTCAATCTGCTTCTACTTCAACTGCCACAGCAACACCTATACCGCCGCCAGAAGCGACTGTGACACCTGGTCCCACACCGATACCTACACCACTGCCAGTATATGAATTAAGCGTGGGCGGATATCCAGAGATCGAACAATTCTTTCACGATTATTATGTGGCATGGAATTCCTGCGATTATGACCAGTTGAAAGCTAAGACTACTAATCCTAAAAATATAACTCCACTAATTGATTTAGAAAAAGAGACTCAATTTATTGATGATATCCGTGATAATATGTATTATATCATGGAAAGCTATGAAGAGGACACCTATATTGTCTATGTCTATTATGAAATAAAATATGTGAACATAAAAACCACCTTGCCTAGATTGGACAAGTTCTATCTTATAACTGATGATGATGGAAATTTAATGATATACAATTCTGAAATGAATGAAACACTAAAGACTTATTATGATGAAAGAGATCAGGATAGCCTTGTTTCTTGGATTATTGAAGAAACTATCAACAAATCAAATACAGCCTTAAAAAATGACGAAAACCTACGAATATATGTTGAAGCCTTATATGGAAATTAGTATTTAAAAGGGTCTGTTGCAAAACAGACCCTTTCTTATCCAGAAGATTAATCTTTATAATAGTTAATAAGGCAGCCTTTTAGTATTATTGTTCTTTCATCGTCTGTAAGCTCCCCTAGGGATAATGAGAATTCCTTCATGCCTTTGTTTACCACATAGGCTTTTATTTTATCCGATTTATTCTGTACGGCATTTTTGATATCCTTGATAAATATATAATCACCCTTATCAAAGTCCAAATTACCGTCTAAAACAAATGGTAGCATACCCCAGTTAATAAGATTTGAGCGATAACGCTTCGTAGCATATTCCTTTGCAATGTTGGCAAAGCCGCCAAGAACCTTCTGACAGCTTGCCGCCTGCTCTCTTGCTGAACCATCACCCGGCTTAACAGCATATATAGTACTTCCTATCTGGGTGTTTTCTATGCTGATTTCAAAATTACTCTTAATAATATCATATATATTATTTAATTCTGGATTAGCTTCATTAATATCCTCTCCTGCCAATCTAGCCTTCTCAGCTCTTTGAACCTCTTTTGCACGACCTACATATTCAGGATCCTTTCTAGATAATGTATATTCGGCAAGTCCCATAGGATTTGAGCGGTAAGATGAGGTTTCGCCCGATGGAATCAACTCATCAGTTGTGGTTACAGGGTCATGAATTACAGATACTACTTTTAATATTATGTCATTAGTTAACTCTGACATCTTCGGCCAATCAATTATACCAGGTCCCATCTTGATATCAACACTAGTATTAGGTTTAAATACTCCATTATAAACCCTATTTTCATATATTCTACTGTCGTAGAAATACTTAGGCTTACCAAATTTAGTATCAATATTCTCAGCAGATGTCAAATATCCTTTATTTGCTGCCGTCGCTGCAATAGAACGGGCATCCATAAGAGCAACAGAGGATATTTGCCCGTTAGTTATCTTTGAGCCCTCTCTATTAGGGAAATTTCTTGTTGTATGTCTAATACTTAAGCCATTATTGGCAGGGGTATCTCCTGCTCCAAAGCAAGGACCACAAAATGCAGTGCGGATACTTGCACCGGCTACGGTAAGCTTAGCAACCACACCATTCTTAACAAGCTCCATAAAAATTGGCTGACTTGCCGGATATATGCTTAAGGAGAATTCATCTGAACCGATAAAACCACCATTTATTATATCAGTAGCATCACATATATTTTCAAAGCTTCCTCCAGCACAGCCTGCGATGGTGCCCTGTTCCACATATAGCTTATTGTTTCTTATCTTATCCTTTAGGGTGTATTTCACCTTATTATCAAGACTAATTAAAGCATTTTTCTCAACTTCATCGAGAATGTCATAAAGGTTTGCATTAAGCTCGTCTATGGTATAAGCATTACTCGGATGAAAGGGCATGGCAATCATAGGCTTAATCTGAGACAAGTCAACATAAACCATTCCGTCATAGTAAGCAATCGGCTCAGGTTTGATAGCCTTAAACGATTCTGGTCTGTTATGTACCTTATAGTATTCATTTACAGCCTCATCAGTAACCCATATGGAAGATAAACAGGTGGTTTCAGTAGTCATAACATCTATACCAATCCTATAGTCAATGCTTAAATTCTTTATACCGTCACCGACGAATTCCATAACCTTATTATTTACATAACCATTTTTAAATACGGCCTTAATAATAGACAATGCTATATCCTGGGGACCAACACCCTTTCTTGGGGTTCCAGTTAAATATACTGCTATCACTTTAGGCCTAGGGATATCATAAGTCTTTTCAAGAAGCTGTTTTACCAGTTCGGGACCACCCTCTCCCATGGCCATGGTTCCTAATGCACCATAACGTGTATGACTGTCTGAGCCTAATATCATACTACCTGTCTCGGCCATCATTTCCCTTGCATATTGGTGAATTACTGCTTGATGTGCAGGCACATAAATACCACCATATTTCTTGGCAGCGGACAATCCATACATATGATCATCTTCATTTATTGTACCTCCAACTGCACATAAGCTATTATGACAGTTTGTTAATACATAGGGTACAGGGAATTTCTCAAGACCACTTGCTCTGGCAGTCTGAATAATTCCAACATAAGTAATATCATGGGAAATTAGCTTATCAAATTTAATCTTTAAATTTGTCATGCTACCTGAAGTATTATGATTCTTAAGAATTTTGTATGCCATCGTTCCAGTTTTGGCTTTATCTTTATCAATATTGTCTGTGTTTATTTTCTGAGATACTGATAAAATGGCTCGGGGCGAATCCTCTATAATCTCTCTACCATTTATCAGGTATACACCATTGTCATATAATTTAATCATTCTTTTCTCCTTGTTGTAAATGGTCATTTTAAGCTTACTCTTCTACATATCCCTCTGTCAGGTTTATAATATGCTCTTCATCACATCTTGTAAGTGGTGAAGGCAATACTCCATTTTTTGCTTTTACCTTTAAGAGTAGCTTACCATCCTCGTCAGTTTTCTTAAAATCGATATTAATTCTTCCCTTAAATACCTCATTAAAATAACCAACATCTTCAAACAGTTCATCATGGCCATCAAATTTAAATCTTATTTCAAGATTAGCTTCTTGATAAGATAGATTTATTTTTTCTAAGTCTAATTTAGTATGATCTCCACTTTCTAGATTTTCAAAAATCATCTTCTCTTCTAAGACAGGACCCTCCATATTAACAAAATAAGCTTTAACATATTCAAGCTTAATGTCAGAATCATTTCGAATAGAAATTATGCTTGATCTACCCTCTATCAGAATAAGTATGACTGCCAATAAAAGAACTATTCCTCCTAATGAATATATTAATATCTTAGTGCTGCCCTTCATAGGAGCCTTTTGCTGTGGCTTGTTAACTGATTTTATTTTTTTCATGTTATAGACCCTCCGTAAAGTACCATAATTTAATCAATAATAATGATACTTTGATTATATAAAATAATCAAGGCTAATTTATTATTTTTCCGTTCTAAATATTTTAATGGAGTTTTCAAGGTCATTCGCATTCTGTTCTAGGTGCTTCGATGAGTCGTTTAATTTTGTAACTAAATCAAGCTGTTGAACTGCTGTGGCATCTACTTCTTCAGATGCTGCTGAGGTCTGCTGAGCTACTGCAGATATGCTTTCAACTGCTGATAGAGTATCTTTCTTAGATTGATTGATTTCTTCTATTCCACCTGAAATCTTATCTAGATTTGTAAGCAGCTCGTCTACACTTATATTAATATTATTGAATAAAGTAACCACATTTTGTAGTCTCTCCTCTGTGGTCTTATTAATTACATCTGCCTGCTTAACTGTCTTTACAGTATTTTGGGTTTTCCTTGTTATAGTTGTGATTATCTCTTCTATTTCCTTTGCAGCAACAACAGTTCTACTAGAAAGATTTCGAATTTCATTGGCTACTACAGAAAATCCTCTTCCTGCATCTCCCGCTCTTGCAGCTTCTATAGAAGCATTTAAGGATAATAGGTTTGTTTGTTCTGCTATATCATTTATAACTCCTATTATATCGTTAATAGCTTTAGATTCTATTTCAAGCTCCTCAATATCTGATATTGTCTTATTTGTTATCTGAATACTAGCAGTTGTTGCATTATTTAACTGATTAACTTCGCTGATACCATCTATAACTACCTTCTTTGTTGTCTCTGTGATAACCTCTATAGCACTGGAATTATCATGTACCAGATTAATTTGATGTGCCAGCAAATCCGTAATTTTAAGGGAATCCTCAGCAGCTATTGCTTGTTGAGTATTTCCCTGTTGAATTTCAGTTATGGCTGTGGATATGTTTTGAGAGGACATAAGCAACATATCTGAATTCTCAGTTAACTCCTTTACTGATTTAACAACAGCTTTACTTACTTGTGATGCTTTTAATATTAAATTACTCATACTGGCTAGCATGAGGTTAATATTATCTGCCATTATTCCAAACTCGTCCTTACGTGAAGTTACAACCTTTACAGTCAAATCACCTTTTGAAGCCATTGTAAGAGCTTGAATCATTTGCTTTATTTGCTTACCTATGCCTGACGCCACTAATACACCTATTATAATAGCTACAATAGATGCAATAATTACTAATAAAAATGTCATAGTTTTAATCATCTGCGATTGGCTTATAAGATAAGCCTTAGGTATTAATGAACAAATGATTGCACCTGTTGAGCCAATCTTAGAATAAATAAAAAGATGGTCTTCTCCATTATAATCATAATAATCATATCCAGACATATTCTCTGAATTTACTGCATCTTTATAGAAAGAATGATCAACAAATAAACTGTTTTCCGTGTTTTCTAATAAAGAAATCTCTCTACCATCAGGGGAAATATAAGCATATGTACTGCTCTCAGGAAGATCTAGGGTCTCCAGTGCATCACTTATAACATTCATAGATATATCTGTAATAACAAAGCCTATGGCCTTCCCATTCTCATTTATTATCTGTCTTGAAAGAGAAATTGCATATGTATCAGTTATAATTTCCAAAAGTTCATCAATATATTTATGTCTTCCAGTCCAATAATTCGTCTTTTCCTTTGAATTAATCCATGTCGCCTCATCGGTACTAATAAATTCAGCATATGGATTAGTGTCAAATTCAAAGGCTGTTGTTGTAGATATTGGTTTTTTGTCATTTGCCATAATAAAAATATTCTCTATATATTTATCAGAATTTGTTATATTGACCAAATTACTTGTTATCGTTTTCAGGGCCTTACCTTCTTCAATAATATCATCAGAAAGCTTTCCATTATAATACTGTCTGGTAAGATTGTCAGTTGCTATCTGTAATGCCTTATCCTCGATATTCTGCATAATTAATCCGAAATAATCGCTGGTTTTATTAAATGATGTTATTGTTGCATCTGTAAAGTTACTAGTAATTGCCTTTGAGGAGCTAGTATATGCCGTATAACCTAAAATAATAATAAACACTACTGGAACTAAAAAGAATAAAGTGAGTTTTACTCTTATTTTTCCGAATATAGAGCTTGATATTTTATTTAATAGAGAAAAAGCTTTATTACCTTTAAGATTATTTCTTTTTTTATTCATATAGTAGACCCCTTTGCATTAGTTTTTTTGTCGATAATATATACATACATATTTAATATACATGGATTTATAGAAGTTTTCAACGGAGCAATTATATAAATAGTATCAATTATTACATGAAAATAGCTGTATAATAATATAAAATATTATTATACAGCTATTTTCTTATATGTTTTATTATCTTTGTACTCTTCCTGAAGCATCTCCTCCAACAAGTGCGTCAACCTCTGCTCTCGTTACCATGTTAAAGTCGCCTGGTATTGTATGCTTTAGGGCAGAAGCGGCTACACCGAATTCCAATGCCTCTTCCATATGTTTTCCATCCAATAGACCACAGATTAAGCCTGCAGCAAAGGAATCACCGCCACCTACTCTATCTACAATTCTTATATCATATTTTTTCGATTGATAGAATTCTTTGCCATCAAATATGCAGGCTGACCATCCATTATCGGATGCTGAATAACTTTCTCTTAGAGAACTGACCACATACTTGAAGTTAAATTTCTTTACCATCTGTGTGGCTATATCCTTATACCCTGCAAGCTCTAATTCACCACTGGTAACATCAGTCTTGCCGGGCTTAAATCCAAGTACCTTTTCCGCATCCTCTTCATTTCCTATACATACATCGACATATTGCATAAGATTTGTCATAATATGCTGTGCTTTCTCAGTAGTCCATAATTTTTTTCTAAAGTTAAGGTCTACCGAAACCGTAATATTCATTCTTTTAGCTGCCTTAAGGGCTTCTTCGGTGAGGATTGCAGCCTTATCACTAATAGCAGGAGTTATACCAGTAAAATGAAACCAATCAGCACCTTCAAAAATACTGTTAAAATTAAAATCTGCAATATTGGCCTCTGCTATAGAAGAACCCGCTCTGTCATATACAACATTTGAAGCCCGCATGGATGCCCCTGTTTCAAGAAAATAGATACCAAGCCGATCTCCACCCTTAGCAATATGATCACAATTTACATTAAATTTTCTAAGAGC
>JAQVQL010000045.1 GCA_028701595.1 Herbinix sp. | reverse complement strand
TCGTCCATGCTTTACCATTCAAGTCAAGGGTAAAGGTGCCGGAAGTGATATTCACCGCATTGTCTGTAGCCACATCTTTCAATAGCGTCACTGTACTACCACTCATTCCCTGTGCGGTGGCGATGGTTTGCTCAATGGTATCATAGTTGGTTACTGTGTCGTCGGCGGCGGTTATGCTGGCTTCATAAAAAAAAGAAGAAACGATACGCGAATTGACAGTATAGCCGTCACAGCTAGCAGCACAATAATACGAATCGAGGCGTGCTGACGGATCTTCCGGCAGCGTATAAACATTTGCCGTTGCACCATCAATCGCAATGCCGTCTTCTTTGTACCACTGATACGAGATTTCTTTTCCAGAATCAGCAGGTACGCTTTCCGCCGTTAAGCTTAATGAAACCGTTGCCTCATCGGCATTGAAATTTTCCGGTTGGGCAATAATTTTGACAGGTGCAGGCGTTACGGTAACATTTAATATCTTATTACTGCTCAGGTCGGTTATTAATTCGCCGTTCTCGCTGTTTCTATAGACGTAGCCGTCTGCCAGTAAATTGTCAACACTTTTTGCATTGCTAATCCCGCTATAGGTGCCACCTTCGATACTTATATTAGCTATTGATGAAAAACTAAATATTACATTTTTAGTTTCGTTTGTACTGGTAAATACACCGCCTCCGACCGTATCTTTCATAACTAAGGTCGGAGCTTCTACGATTTCTATCGCACAGTTTGTATGCCCATCCACTTCCCAGGTTGCAGGTCCGGTCCAGGTGTTGCCATTTAAGTCAATTGAGAAATTACCGGTGCTGATTTTAATTCTGTTTTCGGTCGCCACATTCTTAAGCAGTGTCACCGTACTGCCGCTCATGCCCATTGCTGCGGTGATGGCTTCCTCTATGGTGGCATAATTAGTCACCGCACTCGCCGAATCGATCACGCTTGCTTCATCTGTACCAACTATTTGCACTCTGATCTGCGGCCGGCTTACGCCGTACGCAAGCCGAATAACCTTACCCTCAGTGTCTGTTGTAGGCAACACAGGCACATAGATATAGGTGTTGCCCGCACTGGAAGTAAAGGTAGGAGAGCTGCTTTGGTTTGAATCAATCTGCCAGGTGACACCCGTCAGGTTATATTTCGAATCCATACTTATGGCAGAACCGCTGACCGTGATCGCACCTCCGGTGACTGTTTGTATTGCAGCTAAATCATATACTTCGTTCGTTACGTTTAATGAGTCCGGCAGGTTTATCGCTGATTCTGGTGACCCTACAACAAGCTGTTGATTCGCAATTTCTCCAGGCAGCCCTGCTAATGCTGTAATAACATTCGTTGTATCCTCGTCCGCTGCACTGACATATTGCATTCCACCAAAGTCTATCGCAGAAACAACCATCAGGATTGCCAGTACAATTGCCAGTACCCGTTTTCTTTCTCTTTTGACAACTACAATCGAGTTTTTCTTTGTTCTACGTTCCATTTCCACCCATTCCTCCATTTACTCTGTGTTTTCATTCTTTTATTTTTTATACATCCTATCTGTTAATCTATAAAAAATCGGCTCATGACTTATCCTGTCTTATCAGATTAGTTTCCTCTTTCTTGCCTCCGTAACAGCGGCAGTTTTGCTGTTCACTCCAAGCTTTTTGAAGTTCTGCTTGTTATGATATTTCACGTTTTCAACTTTTAGTCCCAGCTCTCCTGCAATCTCTGTGGTAGAAAGTCCTTCTGCCTGTAGCTTTAGGATCTTTAAGGCATTTTCACTAAAGCTAGCCTCTTCTGTGACCTGCTTTAGATATCCGGGATAGGCAAGTGCTATCTTCTCTGTCTCTGTCAGTACCGACTTAAGATAACTTGGATTCTTACATTTCCAGGTGGTTTCTTTTAGCATCCTATTCACAGCTGCTCCTTCTCTGGATATCAGCCGGACAAAATGATAGCTCTCTGCCTGGGTCAGTGCCTTCTGCAAGTTCTCCTCCCATTTACCATCCCCCATTCGGTACTGGGTAATGGCAAGAAGCAGCCTCGCTTCCATAGTGATGTAGGTACGATGCATGACATCCGCATAATATAGAATACGCTGTAACAGATTGACCGCCTTCTCATACCTTCCCATTAATAGATATACGCGCACCTTGGTCAAATACCGAAAACGCTCCATGTTAGCAAATTCAAGCTCTTCCTTCGGTGCCAGCCCCATCCACTCCAGTGCCTCTGCTATCTTTCCCTGATAGAGTCCGATTCGTATCTGCAAAGCTTCAAGATTTGATAGTAGCTTTGCATTACCTTCAATTTCCGCTTTCTTATGAAAATTCAGCAGTATCTCCCTGGCATCCTCTGCATGATCATTAATAATATGAAGCCAGGCAAATATGCCTGTCGCTACAAAGCACTGCTCGATCTTGCCTCCGGCCTGTGCCTGCATCATGCCTTTGTTGGTCAGGTTGACAATTTCATAGCTGTCTTCCCCCTTTTCCAGAAAGCTTTCCGCAACAGCCAGGTTTAGCAAACCTTTTCCGTATTTTCCAAGGGTAAATTCTAAAACCCTTCCAATACTATATGCTATTTCCTTATCACGCCTGCTCCATTCGCAAAAATCCTTTCCCCCGTTCAATTGGGAGGGCAGATTACTGGTTACAGAGAATTCCGGCAGGCTAATATTACGGTTCATTAAGAGGCTTCCTGCATTTTTTAAAATATCAATCAGCGTACTACTCCCTCGCTGTGGCAAAGCAATATCCAGATAGACAAGCTGACCTTTTGCTGCTTTTCTGGCACTTCCACTTAAATGACCCTCCAGTTGCTTTAATTCCTCATACCAGTGTTCGCTTTCCTCTATATTTAAGAGCATGGCTTGTAGCATACTCATGCCAGCCATGAGTTCCACGCTTTCCCTGATTTTTTCTTCCGGCAAAGAGAGGTAATATTGCCGCAGTTCATAATAATAACCACTTGCTGGATTCTCTCTTGCATTGGATATTAAGAGTCCTGCTATTCTCTCCGTATCGTTACATACCTCATACATCTTCAGCGCATTTGGAGTATCACCCTGCATTTCATAGTAAAGACCTGCATTATAATAGAGCCTTTCCCATCTTTCCTTCTGATAGGTTCGAAGAAGCCTCCGCCTCATGGAACGCCGCATAGCGAGTCTGATTTCATAGATTCTCTTACCACCAGCCGTTTCCTTAAACTTCATAAAATTGCCCAGCTGTTCAGCTATGCCAATCATTCTCTCTACATCAGATCTTCCTGTAATCATTTCTGCCAGATGCTTATCGAATTCTTCTACAATACACACCTGCAAGAGAAATTCTTGAATTTCAACCTCCCATTGGTCATAAACATGACTGCCAAGGTAATCCCAGAAATCATTTCGCATTCGTTCGATTTGATTTGTATCGAAGGGTCTGCCCGCGGAAAGTTCCATTGCAAGAAGTCTCATGACAACTCCAACCCCCTTAGTCACTTCTGCTACTTTTCTATAATCTTCTTCTGCGAGTGTCAGCCCCCATAAATTCAGATACTGCATCATCTCAGTTTCAGAAAGCACAAAATCCCCTTCCTCAATAACTATAAATACTTTACTGTAATAAACTGAGAGTAACCAGGCTGGCATCCTGCTTCTTCCTGATAAAATCAGCCATACATCAGGTCTCCTAGCCAGTATTTCAATTTTTTTTATTATCGTTTCTCGTAGTTCATCCGTCCTAAGCTGATGTAGATCATCAATAACGACAATTAACTGTTTTTCACTTAGTTCAATATCCAGTTCCTCTGCCTTCAGCTGCTCTGCAGAATAATAGTAATACTTTCTTTTCCCCAAAAAGTCTCGAATAAAGGCTGTTTTTCCACAGCCTGAAATCCCATACAAATATACCGTCTGGAACATAGTCTGGGCTGACTTCATCTTTTTATTGGCTATTCTTGGACGTACGTAGAACTCTTCTTCCGTATGTAATCTGGATTCTAAAGGCTTCATTTTTTTCTCTTTCATCTTTATCCTCACTTAAAATAGTGACTTCTGCTTTTTCTGTCGGCTAGATGGTTTCTTTACAGGTAATGCAAGCTATTTTATATATTTTTATGGTATATCTTTTCAGTTTATGGAAATTTTACCACACCCAAATAAAAAAAACCACTCCGTAAAAGAGTAGTTTAGGGTGTTTTTTATAGAATTTTAATTAATCTATTATCCTATTTTTATAGTTTTTGAAAATTGATTTACATAGTAAGTAACATTATTTGTCTCGAAACAAAGCAAGGTATAATCTGGATCATTAACGCCTAACTTGTAGTACGTTTTCATAGAATTTTTCCAAAATCTTTTTTTTATTTCCATATCTTCTACTATACGAATATTGCCTTGTAATGTTACTCCTCTAAATGGAATATGCGTATATGCATATATACAAGCATCTGAATTGTTACGAATTTCTTTTACTTTTCTAGAGGATGTGTTAGTAGTAAACCATACTTTATTTATTCCTTCATTTTTTGCTTTTAATAATGCCCTTGTATTGGGTACATTATTTGCATCGATTGTTGTTAATATTGTAATCATACCTCTGTTTAGGATTTTCGCAGATTTGCTTATTATCTTTTCTTCGTTCATGTTTGTCCCCCCAGTAAAATATTAAATCATTACGTTACTTTGCCCTATCCCATCCATGTAATCTTATTTTCCTCTTTACGAAAAATTCTTTCAATATTCTTTCTGTGCCTTACAATAATCACTGCTGTAAACAAGAGAGATGCCCAGAATAAATGAGAAGATTTTATGAAAACTCCTATAAAAATAGTATTTATTATAGCTGATAATATACTTGCCAAGGCAATAATCTTCCACAAATATAGCACTACTAAAAAGCTAATGAGTGGAAGTAAGAAAATCCACAAACTGTATTCCCAAAACAATACCATACCAAAGAGAAAGCCATACATAACTGCTACAGCCTTTCCACCTTTAAATTTGGCGAATATAGGATAGCAATGTCCAACCGCAGCGGCCAGACCACCAATTATGGAAACTATCTCTAAATTGAAGAAAAGGGTAGTCAGAAAAACAACCAATGTTACCTTCAAAATATCCAAAGTCATCACCACAAGACCAGCTTCTTTTCCAAGAACTCTTCCTGCATTTCCACCACCTAGATTCTTACTTCCATAATTTCTAATATCTTTGTGATAAAACACCTTGCCAACGACTAATGCAAAGGGAACGGAGCCAAGAAAATATCCAAGTATTATAACTGTAAATATTTCTATAATATTTTTCATATTCCTGCCCCTTCTATCTGCAGATTGCCTGAATGGTAATACATCCAGGACCCCCATGAGTAATCAAGGTGGGGGATAACTGGAATAATTCAATAGTGATATCTGAGAAATGATTTCGAATTTGCCTCACAACATTTTCAGCCACTTGACGAACACCAGCATGTCCAATGCTAATGATATAGTCCTTATTAACACTCATCCCTTTAAAATACTCTATCACTACATCTACAGCCTTTTTATGGGATCGCTTTATAGCATAAGGCTTAATTCTCTTCATATCCTCAGTCTGTGTCAGTATAGGAATAATCTTAATCACACTACAAAGAGCTGCTGCAATCGGTGTTAATCTTCCACTTCGTTTTAGATAATTAAAATCATTAGGAATTACAAAAGAAGCTGAAGTTACAATAGAATTTTTAACTTGCCTCACAATCTCCTTTATTCCTAAGCCTGCTTTCTTAAGCATTATTGCCTTTTGCACAAGAAAATGCTGAGCCCCTGCTAGAGTCTGAGTATCAATAATATATATACGTTCATTCTTTTCCACACTGTTTCTGGCACCCATAGCATTCTGGTATGTACCAGATAATCCATCTCCAATTGTTAAGTACAAAATATCTTCCTGTGTGTTCTCAAAAATATCAATCACATCTCCAATTGCCGGCTGTGAAGATGTAGGGACCTTCCCCTCTTCAATAAGTTTCAAAAATTCCTCACTACTAATATCCTCATAATCTTTATAAACTACACCATCTACAAGAGCACATGCAGGAATAACTTCTATCCCCATTTCTCTTCCCTCCTGTTGAGAGTATAAAGCTGATGTATCCGTTATTATCTTCATCTCTTTCCTGTCTCCTTTATCTCAGTAATATTTATTTATATACTTATAAATTCCACTTCGCAGCACATGCATTTTAACCATAATGCTTAACACATGATAGTTTCTCCATATTTTATTAATTCCATTATAACTGTTTTATTGATATTTTCCACCTTTATTTACCATGACAAGGGCATGACAAGGGGACGGGGGTTCTGTCACCATGGTGTGACAGAACCCCCGTCCCCTTGTCATTTCCCCTTGTCATTTCCCCTTGTCATTTCCCCTTGTCATTTCGCAGTGGTAAAATGCTTCATCACCAATATAGATTACCGAATCGCTCATACTAACACTTTGTAAATTAATGCAACTTCTGCGCTTCGCTGTCAAGGGATGTCCGGCCTTTTTTTAGTTGCCCGATTGTCATAGAATATATAGATGTAATTATTACTAATAATGCACATATCATGATGAAACCTATTCTTCTTCTTGAGTGTATCTTATCGTTCATTAATAATATTTTTCTTTATATTACCATATCTACATGATTTAATGTGCCTGCTACACCACTACTCTCTCGTAGATAGATTCCGGTCTTCTTAATCTCTGCATTCAGCTTATTTTCGTCATTTTTTAAGCTAAACTGCGTATCTGTATTTCTAAGATAAATAGCACCAACGTCTGCATCTTTCAGATCTATGAGATAATCGTTGCCCTCTGCATCTTTCGTCCAGACCTTTAATCGTGAGAAAACACTATCGTTTTCATCAATCCATCCATTACCGTCATTGTCATAGCCTGCAAGATCTTTGAATCCATCACCGCTTTTTGTACCAAACAATTCAGACCCGTCATTAATGGTTCCATCCCCATTTATATCAAGTGCTAGTAAACCACTTCCCTGACCTGCAAAGGATATCTGCTCTTCCTTGCCATCTGTATCTAAATCGAAATAGAATTTTTGATCTGATACTCTTCCAATATTGGTATCCAGATTGATCATAAGAGGATCTGTCTTGATATAATTTTCTGTCTCCAGTATATTAAATTCTGTGGTAAATTCCCTAGACATGGACACCTCTATATTAAAACCGATACTTCTGCCATCCTGCGTCTGCACAACTCCCTGTGATGCAAAAGTGGTGCTCTCGAATTCACTTGAGAATCCTGATGTAGCTGTAACCCTCTGCCAGGTAGTTCCGGATTCAGTTGTGCCAACTGCCATACTCGCAGAAGTATTCATACTAAAGCTTACCTCTGACTGGCTCCTGAACATTGCTGTCCTTAAGTCTAAAGTATCATTAGACTTTAATTCCTTCATATCTTCTTTTGGCACTTTTTCTCCGCGAAGAGATGCAAGAATCTTTCTTAATATTTTTAACTTCATGTCAGTCTCCTCTGGTAGTACCAACTGCCTTTTCTCTCCGGTTCTCATACGCTCTAGCATCTGTTTTAAGCTACGTGCCTCATTCTCATGACGATTCATTTCGGCTTCCTCTTGTTGCTTCTTTTGATACTCAGCCATAATTTCTGTATGGTTTTTACCTTCTGCTTCTGCGGACAAAGTTAGAATTGCACCTGCTAAATCCTTGGAAGCTGCTGCCTCCATCGTAACAGACTCCACATGAGTATAAGAGGACTCATGATGTGTCGATGCCATTGTAATAGAACTGTTTGTTATCTTCATGCTGGACTCCTTTCCAACTGATACAATAAATCCATTTATTGTACATACAGTTTAAGCATGTTTCGTTTTAATTTGTATGGAATAAGATATTGCAAATCAAATACTTACTTCACATTATATATCGTAATAAACTCTTGAATTCTTAAGAGATCCGTCATAACATGTATATCTTTTGCTATGATTACATAACATAAGTGCTAGCAGAATACGATAAATATGTTTATTATGCATTTCTAAATAACATATGTTGGTAATTATATTTGACCCATAATGCATATTATATTTTACATGAATTAGTTTACTATTATTCTGGGTATAAAAATGAGCCCTTAAAATCAAGAGCTCAATAAAATTTATATGTTATTACTAATCACGATGTCAGTACCCCCGTCCCCCTGACATTATAAATATTCCTTCAAATCCTCAGCTATAATCTCTCTGATTTCATCAGCAATCTTTTGAGCTTTCTTCTCATCCATCTTCGTTTTTCTTGCAACTTCCATAATATCATCAATTCCCGGATTGCTTCCGTTGCCATTTATTGTCGTAGCATGTTCTCCACCGATTGAGTTGCTATAGGTCAGATCATATGCCGGTGACAGCTTCCAGGCCTCATTCTTATATAAAAAGGAAAAATTCTTAGCATGATCATCTCTGTTGTGTGCAAATACATTGAAGCACATCCATCTAAAAAGTTTCTCTACTTCTTCGTAGCTATGTGTTATTTTTAATGATAACTGCATCAAAATATTGTAATCAAGATTAGGAAGGCGATGTGAAGTCTCTAATAATCCGCTCACTGATACCATATGGATTTTCTGACCGTCTTCTCTATCAAAACGCTTTGTTGCAAAATATCCTTCACAAAACTTCGAAGGTAGAAGTCTTGTATCTGTCATAGGCAATTGACATTTCTTTGCACAAACGGAGTAATCATATTCTTCTCTTCCTATATTCTTTCTATCAATAGAAGAAGGAAACTTTACGATCCATTCTTCCCCATCAATCTCATAATTCACCTTTGGTCTTGCCCCGCCAGAAGATCCGCCCAAACGAAACAGTTCATCTAAGTGTTCTGAATGCTCTGTATCAAACATCTTCTCACATTCCTTAGCAAGTTCATCCAATGTCATTTCTGTCATTTCTGCGTTTATTTCGTTTGAAGGGCGATATTCCAGGGCTCCCATACCACTATTCCCTACAATTGCCAGTCTTGTAAGCGCACTAATACTTGCAGGCTTAATCTGTCTTTTCAATAATAACCTATCCACTAAAAGCCGCCCCCAACCATCGGGAAGACTATCTGCAAACACACCAAACAACCCATCAAATGGGTCGTACTTTTTTGGAATAAAAACGCCCTTTTGCAATGGTATTGAAGCTGGGCTAATAGAAAAACCAGATCTTACCCATTCATCACTATATTCGAATGCCATCAGATAATCCTTGGTTTCTGCCAATGTTCCTACATGCTTTTGATTTATATATACTTCTAACTGTTTATTATTGTTCATCAATTACCTCCTGAATGGATGAATATCCCTTTTTAGAAAATAATAAATCAAAATCATTTTCAAATTCTAATGCAAATGCTATTTTTATAAGCGAGGATAGTGATATTTCACCGGTTCTCTCAAATCTTTTAATAGAACCATAGCTAACATCTGATTTTACACTAAGTTGCTCCTGTGTAATATTTTTCTCCTTTCTCCTAGCACTTACTCTTTTAGCAATTTCAATATTAATATCATTTGGTGATTTCAAAAATTCAAAGTTATTCATAGATAATATTTTATCTGTTTTCATGCTTTTTGTCAATGATTAGATAATATTTTATCTGTTCATTCACAAGCAAAAGCGTATAAAAGAAAGTGTTTGAATTTTTAGTGGTGATCTAGCCCTTTCCTTCATAAATTCTTTTTCTGATAAATCTTCTCCACGAAGAAGTCTGTTTTACTATTTTCATAAACTTCTATAAATTATAAACCGTATAGTAATGTAGGTTTTACGACATTTTTATTTTGTATTTTTCCTACATTCTTATTATAAACTTTGCACTTATTAATATTACTCCTATTTTTCTGGTTTTCTTATTGGCAAAGAAATTCATCTAATTCCTGCAATGCTTCCTTTAGTTCTAAATTCTTCTCCTGGTCAATTACCTTCTCTAAAAACAACGCATCTTCATCGCTGATAATTGTACCCATATCATAGGACATATCCACCAACTTATTGATCTTTTTGCTTTTTACACTGTTATGGGTTCTACAGTAATCTTCTATGATAATTCTTGAGTATTCTCGCATGCTTATCTACCACCTATCAATTTCTTATCGCTACGTTAATCTTTCACTCTCATTAAAGCCTTGCATCATATGATTATTCCATGATGCGTTAATCTTTTCTAAATCCTTCTTCTTCATTATTCTATTCCTATCGCTTAGGATTGCAAGCATTTCATCGGCAATCTCTTCAAGTGACGGATGCTGATAATGTAATAAATATCCAATCATCCTCAACACCTAGTTCCAGCACTTGGATGTAACTAATATATGATTTTTCACTTAGTACCTCCAAACCATATAGCCCTGGTTATTAGCGATCTGATATAAAGGCTCAATAGTCTGTCTCATTGCCACTAGAAATGCGTCATGCCCACGGTCACTTCCATCAATACCAAAAATATCCTTCTTTACATTAAGATACTTCTCTGTAATCTTGTCCTTTTTCCAACTCTTCGCTATCATAAAAGCTTGATACTGCTTTTCACAAAATTCGTTTATGTACATATCCTTGTCCGGAAGCTTGTTGTTTTTTCCGCTATTCATATTCTTATACATAGGATATAGATTCCAAATCTCATTATGTAGCACAAAGCTCCAAGGAATAAAATGGTCAATACTCATTCCACCGTAGGTCTGAAGATTCTCTTCTGTAAATTCTGTTCCTGTATAAATATCAAATAGTGGCATTTCACTCTGTATTTTTTTCCAATACTTTGTCTCAGCAGATAGATTTCTATCTCTATCAGTGGGTGGAAATATCTTGTATGGAATAGCAGGCATATTAGGATTTCGTCTCTGAACATAGTCAATCAACTTGTAATTCATCCAACCCTCAACGATTGCGGCATTCAGCTTTAAGTAATAAATCCAGTTGGTAGAAACCGATAGATATTCTTCAGCATTATTCAGAACGTAGAAAGCGTTTCCGAAATCGTTTCGGTTGTACTGCTCTATAAACCCGTTGATTTTGCTATCGTTGAAGTACAAATCATGTTTCTTTTCGTAGTCGAGTTGCCTCTGATAGAATGGCCTAATCAGTCTATAAGGAACCATGTTTGTAAAGTCACTAATCATCTTGTTAAGTCGTTTGTCCTGATTTTCACAAATAATTGTAACAATCCGCTCTTCTTTTTCCTCCCTAGCCACCCCAAGGTCATGGTGAATATAAAATATTGCATCAGACAGCTTATCAGAATGTCCGAGACTAAGCTTGTAATATACTACAGGATACCAGGCAGACGCAATCATTCTTGCTACAATTCTGCGATATGGAATCTGAAAGTTCCCCTTCATCACTTCAGCAAATATTCCCTTGAACCAGTATATTTTGTAACTGGCTGAAAAGTTGTACAACATGCTATTCAAATATCCTGATTCCACAATATCAGACTTGGGAAGTAGACTGTCTATATTTTTCTTTTTCGGAGTATCATGTTGAGCCATCTCTCACTCTTCCTCTCATGTCTTACGTCATGGGATATCCATTGATCTTCTAATACCAATTCTGTGACAGAAACTATTAGCTTTTCGAATGTAGCCTCTGTCATGTCTATAAAATATCTGCCCTTTCTATAACCCTCGAACTCTCCATATTTAAATGACATATAGATAATTCCATCCTGTTTCAACGCTTCGCACATTTTCGCTATAACAATTAATAATTCATCTTTTGATAAATGTAAAATAGATGCACAAGCCCAAATACCGTCATATACCTCACATTCATTAAGTTCCTGAAACATCATTTGCTTCACATCTATCCCTGTATACTGGCTAGCTAAAATACATAGCTCCTTCGAACCATCTACTGCTATAACTGCATAACCCTTGTCCAAAAAAGCTTTTGTATCTCGTCCAGATCCACATCCAAAATCTAAAATATATGCTCCTTCTGATAGCTTCTTAAGAAAAAGATTTTGATGCGATTCAAAATCTACTTTGGAGGTATTGTCTATGAATTGGTTTGCATTTTTATTATAATAATCTATAGTGCAGTTCATCTTTAATTACCTCCAGCATTGTATAAATATACTATTGTTTTGCTATTATCAAAACAATCCGGTCTGCAAAAACATATAACTAACCTCGTTCTGAATTATCTTCTTTCTATTATGTAGCATAACCGCCCTTATCACATAAATATCATATCATTATGGTATTCAAATTAATATTTGATTGCATAACACCTTTAAAAAGTTGCTGAATTGGAAGTTCATCTTAATAAATTATAGGCTCAACTACGAACAAAATCAATCCAAATTATTCCTCATGATATTTCTTTCAAATACTTTATTCATAAAACAGAGAGATTTTGCAACATATTGCTATTTTTATTCAGGTTAGCTTAAAACAGAATAACTTAGGTGAATTGAGGTGAGTTATTAAATCAAATATTTATTTTGAAACAGAAAATAACGGAAAATATTTATATTAGCTATAGTACTTATTGTCAGCTTTTTTGATGATAGATGTATTTTTAAGTGAGTCCTTCTTGTAGTCTCACTTTAAACCTCACCTCAATTCACAAAAAAAGAATCCCCTGTCTCCAGAAGATTCTTTCAAATATTCTTTATTATTTGGTCGTAAATCTATCGTAAGTTGGTCG
>JAQVQL010000311.1 GCA_028701595.1 Herbinix sp. | reverse complement strand
AGGACCAAGGTATTTACGAATCATATGATACGATAATGAGCATGATGAAAGTATCATTGACACACTTATATAATTATTTTAAAGAAACCTATTATGTCAGCGACACACTAATCTCTAGCTTTAATAAATATAAAAAAGAGTTCGAAACAGATATTATGAAACCATATCCATATGCTGTAGAGGTATGTAGAAGAATTTATGAAAGTAAGCGTTTCAATCATCTATATACCCATAGAGGAAAATCAGCTATTGAGTATCTTAAAAAATATGAATTGTATGAATACTTTACTGGGCTTATAACTAGGGAAAGTGATTTTAATCGTAAGCCTGACCCAGGAGCGCTATTATATCTTATAGAGGAATATAAGATCAACAAAAGTGAAGCTCTCATGATTGGTGATAGGGATATAGATATATTAGCTGCTAAGAATGCGGGAATAGATGGTTGTTATTATAAAAGCTATCCATTGTTTGATTGTGATATCGCTAAATACACAATTACAGACTACAGTCAATTAATAAAACTATTGGATTTACAATAATACATACTAAAGGAGACTTATTATGAAATTTACATATTGCCCAGTTTGCGGCGAGCGACTGATACATAAAGAAATTGGAGATGAGGGACTGATGCCTTTTTGCAGTAGTTGTTCAAAACCATATTTCGATTGGTTTGGCTTGTGTATTATAACCGCTGTAATAAACGAATATAATGAGGTGGCCTTATTAAGGCAAAACTATGTATCTACTACAAATTGGGCTTTGGTAGCAGGTTATGTTAAGCAAGGAGAAGGCTTGGAATATACAGTTGCTAGAGAAGTAGATGAGGAGACGGGACAAAAGGCTGAGAAGGTTACATATGTATCAAGCTATTACTATGAAAAGAAAGAATTATTAATGGTTGGTTTTCGGTGTGATGTGAAGAAACGTGATTTAAAGCAGTCTAAGGAAGTAGATTATATTGAATGGCATAAGCTACCTGAGGCTGTAGATTTATTACGTGAAGGAAGCATCGCGAGGCAATTATTACAAGCTATAATAAAATGAGAGGTTAAGCACGCATGTTAACAACAGAAAGACTAATAATCCGTCCTATAGAGAAGCTAGATTATGAAGATATATGCGAGTATGGAAGTGATGAAGAGACTGGCCAATATATGTTACATTGGCCTAAGTCTAGGGAGCAAGTAGATAAATTCATTGATAATTGCATTAATAAAATGATCTTAGATGCGTTGACTTGGCATGAATATGTAATGCAATTAAAGGACGAGCTAAAGGTGATTGGAAACATCACTTTAGAGATCAGGGAATCTGTAGCTGAGATTGGGTGGATTTCGAATAGAAAGTATTGGAATAATGGATATATGAGTGAGGCAGTAAGTGCGATTATTGAGCATGCATTCAATAACCTTGGTGTTAAGAGAATCTTTGCCACATGCAACGAGAAAAATGTTGCATCATATAAAGTGATGGAAAAATGCAATATGGTTAAGATTAAGACTGAGAATGACCATAAATCCTATAGACATGGTGAACCAGTTACATTTAACAGATTAATATATTGTATTGGGCGATGATTCAAAGCTAAAGACGGGGGATATAATGGAGGAAAAGGATATAAGACAGATTTGTAAGCGACATCAATTACAATGTAAGAAGATAACAAAGGTAATTGGAAATTTTGATAAAGAATTATTTAGTATAGATGATAGATATCTGATACGTACTTCTAAGCAACCAATGCTTGGTGAACAGCATAAGCTTAGTCGTATAAATGATCTAAAGCATGTACCACATACAATACATGCATCAACACAAAGCATAGAAGGCATTACGATATATTACCTTATACTTGAATACATACAAGGCACCGAGCTGTTCTCAGAATACAATAATCTAAGTGATCAAGACATAAATGATATTGGTACAAGTATATCAGATTTTCTTACAGACCTTCATAATATTAAGGGCGAAAAATATGATATTGGTCACTATATTCCTATAATTCCAGGACATGATAAGTCCTGGAGGACAGGCCACGAGTTATATTGGGATTACATTTATAAGGGACTTAAAGATATTCAATTGAGTAGTAGCCTTGAGCAATTATTAGAATCAAGTAACGTGTATATAAAGACAAATATATCATGCTTAGATTATCAGAACGGTCCAGTCTTATTACATAATGATTTTCATTTCAAGAATATCATCGTCAAAAATAATTCCTTTTCTGGTGTAATCGACTGGGAATGCTCTCAATTCGGAGAAATGGATTTTGATCTTATACATTTATTGCACTGGAGTCTATTCCCACCAACAAAAGATATAAATACGACGAAATTATTTAAGATTGTGTTTGACCAACAGATGAAAAACAAGGATATTCCAATGGTTGAGAAAAGGCTTACTATTTATATGATCGAGCATGATTTAATGCAGATTATATGGAGCAAAGGAAATAGAGAAGAGGAATTTCTGTCGAGGTTAAAATGGTTGCTTGATGGTAAACTGGAGGAGTATTTAAGTATTATTACTTCTCTATAAAATACTTCAAGAAAATACATAAAAGATACAATATTTTATAGAAACAACGAAGAACACTCGTGGCTTTATTCATGAGAGGTTCAAAAGGAGAGCGTAATGGATATAGTGGGCGAAAGGATAACATTAAAGCCGTATACATTAGAACGATGCCATGAATTTTATAGAGAGTATATATCAGATCAAGCTATGACATATGAATCTTATGAATATAACAAAGAAAAGGTTGATAGTTATTATCATAAGAAAGTCTTAGATGCGAAGAGAAGCGTTTTTGCAATATGCAAGGATAATATAGTAATAGGTGAAATTCAGCTTAAGCGTATTGACTTAGAGAAATGTTGTGGAACTTTGAGTATAGTTTTAGTAAATGATACTGTAAAAGGAAATGGATATGGAACAGAAGCAGAAAGACTGATGATTAGCTATGCTATTAATGATTTGGGGTTAAAGACTATCTATGCTGATGCTGTTCATAGGAATGTACGAAGTAAACATATACTAGATAAATTGGGGTTTGAACATCTTTATGATGATGATATTTTAGCTTATTACAGATTGAATGCTGGTTCATAGAGCTGCTCAAAGAACGGCTCTTAATAAAAT
>JAQVQL010000310.1 GCA_028701595.1 Herbinix sp. | reverse complement strand
CATTTGTTTCTGGAAGAAGGAGTTTAATTTTTCGCTCACTTAAAAAATTATATAATTCTTGTTTTACATTTAAATTATCCGAATTCAAATTGTCAAGATAGTATTTTAATAATGATTGCTCGCTTTCGTTTAATCTTTCTAAATAAACATCATTCAATAGAAAAAAATATTTAGAACATAGTTTGTAGTTTTCTGTATTAATGATTGTTTTATTATTTATTTCTGCATTCACAAAAATTTCTTCAATCTTTTGTAATCCTAATTCAACATAAATAATTTCGTTTAAAATCAGCTTTACTTTTTCTGGTATTGTTAATTCACTATTTTTATTAAAATTCATATTTTTTCCTCCTCTTTTATTTTAATCGCACATCTAAAGTTGATATAACAAATCTTCCACCATTTCTCAAATCATCAAAATGTATAATGTATTCCCTTCCCCATGAGCTGACAAAAAAACCATTGGCATCAATTCCTGTAACAGTAGTCGCATGGCCAAAGCCTTCATTCCATGATGAGGTTGCTACATTTGGATACGAAGATTTATTAGTAGAAATCATATTAATAACTTTATCACTCTCCTTAGGGTAATAAAAAAATGTCAAATCAACAGATTTCCCTTCATTTATCTCTTTTATTAATTCACTTGTTATGTATTTAAAATCTTCTTCTGAATAAATAATTTTAGAATAGTTATTCATAAATAGTTCTGATTCTAATTTGAGATTTGTGTTTTTACTACTTAAAAAGCCGCTTAATGCCTGCTCGTTAACTCCATTAGATGTTAACATATAAACTTGATCTTCTGCTTTCAATAAAGGTCTACCAAAGATATCTACCTTATCACTTAAAAATTTGGGGTTTATTTTGTCTCCGTTAATAAAAAATTTCCCACCATTTCTAGTATCATTTGCATATAAATATAAATCTAATAATAGTTTCGAAGAATTTAATGATTTTACTCCATCTGTAATATTATACATTGGATAGTCAAAAAATTGTTGAAATAAATCCGGATTATCTTTAAAATGATAAAATATTTGATTGCAGACTGATGCATAGGAGCATGCACCTGCATCATTAATACTACTTAAAATAACGGAAGCCGCACCATTATCAAATCCTATTTGCATTAAATTGTTTTTCAAAACAAGATACTCTGGTGTTCCTATTTTTTTGATTTGCGGTGGTACATCACCGTTTTTGATTGCGTCATTAACCAACTCAGTAACTTCTCTGTAACTATATTGTTTTCCTTTATACTCATATATGCATAATTTTTCAATTGCCGCTTGATCTACGCCATATGACTCGCCAGTAGATCTGAAAAATTCAGGCATATCAGCAATTCTATCACTGCGACCATTTAAAGCACCGGAAACATTCGGTCTTGCATTACATAAACTTTCCAACCCTTGCTTTATTTGCTCTGGTGTATACATTTCCAAAATGGAACGAGCACCATTCATTCCTGTTATTAATTTGTAATTTTTATAGTGACTACTTTCTGGGTCTATAAACTTATTTAATCGCATCAAAGCATCGCCAAAACCATATTTTTTATCATGTATATTTATAATATCTAAAATATCTTTTTCTAAATCTCTATAATTAGCAATATCAATACTTTTAATTTGTTCAGGCATGTTTTTAGCCTCTTTAGATTTTTTAGATGAGCCAAATATTGTTTGCAGTAATGTATGGCCAGTTGCCTCTTTAAATACATCAGGGACTTCTGAAACAAAACTAACAACACCAGCACTCATCGCCCCTGTTAGAACTGATTCCATTCCTCCATTATAGATAAACATCGCTCTATATTTTTCCGTAAAGTTTAAATCATCCCAAGTTTTATTATTAATTCTATTTCCATTACTATCATAATTTACAGAATACATAATTTGTTCCAAATTAGTTTCATTAGGATTATATATCATTTTCATAATCGGAGAGATAAAGCCTGCTGTACCTCCATCCATTGTATCAAGTAAAATGTGGGAAAGAGAATTTATTACCTGTCTCTTTAGTCCTTTGCTTATTCCCAAATCCAGACTATTTACAGTATAACCAAATAGCATTTCAAGACCTTCCCAAAGGCCCATGGCTCCACCATAAACTAAGCCTCCTAGTGAACTAGCTCCATCATTCCATGCTACAGATGTATTTTTACCAATACCGGCAGCGGTAGCAATACCGCCAGAAATTAATGCTCCTACTGTAATTGATGCATTAACCGAGCCAATAGATATTGTGGTAACAGCCGTTGAAGAAACTGTTGCTGCAACAGTTGTCCCGGCAGGAGCAGTAACCCCATAGATTGCTCCACCAATTCCACACGTAGCAATTGTTAACGCAATTATACCTGCAATATAACCAATACCAGTCCCAACGTCCCTTACTATGTTAAATCCATAGGCGTTTTCTGCAAGCCATTTGCCATAACCTGTATTTTCATATAAACTATCTGCCCAACCTTTTACATATTGGGTAGATACAAATCCCTTTGTCTTCCCCCACATTTTCTTAGTAATCGATGACCATTCATTTCCAGTTATTGCTCCATATATAGCTTGTCCTCCATCAATTAAGCCTGTGATAGCAGAGGCTCCAACTGCTCCTACAATAGTTGTAAAATCAACAAGGGCTTCCCCAAATTGTAATATACCTTCAACCAAAGATTGAACGGCCACTGCAATGGTAGCTCCAACAGATTTTAGTACACCCCACACTGTATTGGTTGCATTTTCAATCCATGGCAATACATCATTACACCACCAATTCCCCATTTGCTCCCAGCAATCCGTCACATTAGACCATAAACTGCGAGCACCTTTTGAAATAGTGGCTGCACTTTCTTTAAGAACGGCCCCTACCTGTATAGTAGTATCATATAACCACTCAGTAGCTTTATTCCATAAGTTAGTAGCCTTCTTAGATACATACGCACTAGTTTTCTTAAACAAATTACTTGTATCTTCTATTACCTCAGATACCTTACTACTTACAGTTTCTCTATAAGAACTAACCTTTGCATTAACGTTATTTAGGGAGTTTTTAATTCCACTACCTAAATTACTTACCCAACCTGTAACAGTTTCTTTTGCACTAGATATTACAGTGCCAACTTGACCTACTGAGCCGTTGTTATTAACGACTGTTT
>JAQVQL010000309.1 GCA_028701595.1 Herbinix sp. | reverse complement strand
CTCTCTACATTGTCCCAATCAGATCCAGAAATTTTATCTGAACCATAGGGGAATAACAGCATCACTGATAAGAGGCCTTGAGTAAGGAGCTCTGATTCTACTTCAACTGCTATAGTATCACTATCAAAATTGCAAATAGTCTTAACCTTACATAATTCTCCGTAAAGCCTAAAACTACTGTATATTATGCCCTCATATAGATTAAGAGTCTGTTTTATATCATAGATATCCTCAGCTTTGATTCTTTCACGCTTGTATAGAAACCCCAATCTTCCCAAATTGAATTTATGAGGGTTCTTTCTTAACCAATAGTATACATCCTCATTTCCTTCTATACTGTCCACTGCATATGTAACTTTTCTATCCGCATAATCATATTCTGTCATTTCTAAGTCATCCATAGTATAGGCATACTTTGCCTTACTTACGGGTCTAGTGTGCCATCCCCACTGACTCATAGTACATAATGGTGTAAGGTTCTCATTATATTCATCATATAAGGTCTGCAGTCCGGTTACATCCACAGTAAAGGCAAAATTACCATTTCCTACACTTAATGGGGATCTACATTCTACTTTATCTAATATCGGATTATGTTTGTTAAGTAGTTCGTATCTATTGATAGCCATAGGTATGCCTTTCTAGGTCTATTATTAAGATAATTATTAGTTTATTCTAACCCTTTAACCCACTAGTACTTATACCCTCTGTCAAATATCTATTAAAGAAGAGGAAAATTAAAAATACCGGGATTAAGGACAGGGATGACATAGCAAACATGGCACCATAATCGGTTGTGGATGTCGAATCTGCGAATAGCTTTAGTGCAATCGATACAGTATAAGAGGTCGGTTTGCTCAAATATACCAGAGGTCCCTGGAAATCATCCCACTTCCAATAGAACTGTATAATAACAGTCGTTATAATGGAGGGCTTTAACAAAGGTATAATGATACGGGTAAATATACTGTATCTGCTACATCCATCCACAAAGGCCGCCTCATCAAGCTCTCTTGGAATCCCTGCCATAAATTGCATCATCTGGTATATGAAAAATGCCTGACCTAAAAAATGAGGTAATATCAAGGGAACAACAGATGGTACAAGTCCAAGCATATTATATATGATATATGTCGGAATTAAAAGCACCTGTCCCGGTAATAGCATAGACATAATCATCATTGTAAACATAAATTTTCTTCCACGATATCTTAACCTGGCAAAGGAATAGGCAATACATGCAGAGCTTATAACCGTTGCAAAGGTTGAAATACTTGTAATTATAAATGAATTCTTAAAAAATGTAGCAAATGTAACTCCTCCAAAACCTTTCCAGCCTCTAGCGAAGTTCTCCCACCTCCAGTTTGGTGGTATAAGACTTAGAGCCCCATTAAGTATTTCTGTATTATTTTTTAATGATCCGGTTATCATCCATAGTACCGGATAGATCATAATGAAACCGCCAGTTAAAACAAGCACATGATACATAACTTTAGATATTTTTTTTCTTATTCTAGGATTCATGTTCTTAGTCTCCTTATACAAAATAAACTATTATTTATCCGATTCACTAAACACCCAATACTTTGATGATTTAAAAATAATTAGCGTTACGATGCTTATAACCACAAGCATAATCCATGACATTGCACTGGCATATCCCATGTTGCGATATGTAAATGCATTGTTATACATGTATAGGGCATAGAAATTTGTAGCGTCATTTGGTCCGCCACTCGTTATAACAAAGGCCTGTGTAAATGTCATAAATGCAGATATAGTCTGCATCACCAAATTATATAAAATTACCGGTGACAAGCAGGGCAAGGTTATTTTGAAGAAGGATTTTATACGGTTTGCACCGTCAATTTTTGCCGCTTCATAATATGTAACAGGAATTTGCTTAAGTCCTGCTGCAAATATAATCATACTAGAACCAAATTGCCAAACAGTCAGAAGAATTAAGGGAATTAAGGCCATTTTTTGGTCACCAAACCATGAGATTTTCTCTAATCCAAGTGTGCCTAAGAGATAATTAATCAGACCTCTTCTAGAAAAAAGTTCCTTCCACACTAGAGTAACGGCTATACTGCCTCCAATTAATGATGGCACATAATATAGTGAACGATAAAAACCGGTCAATCTGGTTTTTCGTGTCATAATCATCGCTATAAATAATGCAAATATTAGCTTTAAAGGCACAGAGGTAATAACATATTTGAATGTTACATATACAGAACCCCAAAACCTCTTATCTCGCATAAGCTTTATATAGTTATTCAAACCCACCCACGACTCTTTATTAATCAAGCTATAATCTGTAAATGAATAATAAAAAGATGATAATATGGGGACTATTAGAAAGCCAAAAAACCCAATTATAAATGGTAGGGCAAATATATATCCCGTTGTTGTCTCATTATAAATAAATTTCTTTATTGATAATACCTGCTTGCTGTCAGAGCTCTTACCTTTTCTCATTATCCCTGAGCCTCCTTATTGTCAATACACATTTAAAACATACTTGTAAATATGCTTCATCTTACAATTAGAACTCCTATACTACTTAAGGCAATAGCATAAGAGTTCTAATATGCGTCAATTTATTAATTCATATAATTTTGTTAATTGTTTATTGGAACTTAGCTTTAGCAAAATCATAATAATCCTTTGCTGCTTGGTCTGCTGTCATCTCGCCATATATAACCTTTTCAATAATAAGCTTATAATAATCCTGAATCTCCTGTGAAGGTTCTGGGCTTATTGGATTAACCTCACCAACCTCATAGCTTCCGATTAGGTTAACAAATTCATTTACCTTAATCTGTTCAGGAGTCAAGTCTGGCTCAAGAGCCTTTATTACGTTAGTGAATATGGACATGCCACGCTCATTTGCCAATATCTTGTTGGCTTCATCATTACTCCAGAAAAAGCTAAGGAATTTAGCAGCTTCTACAGGGTTCTTAGAATCTTGAGAGATAGAAAACATCTGTGAGGATTGAATAGATGCGCCTGCAGGGCCATCCTTTGTTCTTCTGGGTATAGGAACTAATTTTAGTTCTTTTCCAGCCGCTTCTGATAAAGCAATAAACTGATTAGATGCTACCCAAGTCATGGCTGCTTCACCAGTTACAAGGAAGTCGCCCTCAATATCCTTAATCTCAGCAATTGCACCGGGGTCGGGATAACCACCTGAAGC
>JAQVQL010000308.1 GCA_028701595.1 Herbinix sp. | reverse complement strand
TTATAGGGAGCTTGATAAGGAACCTGAGGATGAAATGATAGATATTTTACCAGTACCCTTTTTTGGCACTGCTTATATGGATATGAAGCTATTGGATGCTAGTAACTTCAAACCATTATCTACAGGAGGATTTAGGAGTTCTAATACAATTTCGGATTTTCCAAATGGATGGGTTCGTGATACACATACAGAGAATACGTCATTTATGTTTAGGCTATGGTTTAGACATTTATTTATTATATATAAGGAATCAGGGGATTTGACCGAAGGCAATATTACATTGACTGTGGACAGTGAACATGTCAATATGTTTTCAGGATATCGTACATTTGGTTGGAATAATCCTACTGCAAAGTCAGTATTTTCAGAAGAGGAAGGTCTAGAGCATTTAGTCGATATAAGAATGGCTAAAGAAGATGAGGCTAAGAATTTTACGCTTTTGGCCTTCGGATATTGTTAATAGATATTAGTAATGGTAAAATAATAATATAAATAATTTACTATTATGGGAAGGAGCCCTATGAAAAATAGCAATAGCAGTAAGATTTGGTTATCACCTCTAATCAGCGATGGAATGGTATTACAAAGAGGCTCCATGGTAAAGATATGGGGAAAAGGAACTGTGGCGAAAGAACTTAAGCTAACCTTTCTAGGCAAGGAGTATAATACCTTAGTTAGGGAAGATGGAAGCTGGGTAGTAGAGCTAAATGAATTAAAACCCGGTGGACCTCATGATATAGTTATTTATCATGATGATGAGGAAAGACGTATAAGTGATATTCTCGTGGGGGATGTATGGGTTCTGGCAGGTCAATCGAATATGCAGATACCTATTAGCAGAACACTTGATTTGTTTGAAGAAGAAGTAAAGGGTGCTAATAATAATAAAATTAGACAGTTTACAGTACCTATGATTTATGATTTTCATGAGCCTATAGATGAACTAAGTGATGGTAGTTGGGTTCCAGTTACTCCTGAATCGGTATATAATTTTAGTGCTATCGGTTACTTCTTTTCTAAGAAAATTTATGATAAATACCAGGTCCCTATTGGATTACTTTGGACAGCTATAGGGGGAACACCAGCAGAAGCATGGATTAGCGAAGGTTCATTGATGAGTTTTGATAGATTTAATGAGATACTTAGCATGTGTAAGGATGATTCCTATGTCCAGGATACAATTAACAATGAGAATGAATACAACAACAATTGGTATCATGAGCTACATGAAGAGGATGAGGGTCTTAAAGATAAGCCTTGGTATGACCATGAATGTAACGATAATGATTGGAGAGACATCCAGCTCCCCACAAGCTTTCGTGGGACTGAGCTAGAGCCCATAAGGGGTAGTGTCTGGTTTAGGAAGGATATTATTATTCCAGAGTATTTGGCAGGCAAGGAAGGAAAGCTTGTTCTTGGCACGGTAATAGATGCGGATGATACCTATATCAACGGTGTTCAGATTGGCAGCACAGGCTATTTATATCCGCCAAGACGATATAAAATCCCGGTAGGTTTGCTTAAGGCAGGGAAGAATACCATAACAGTTCGTGCGGTTATGACTCAAAATATAGGTGGCTTTGTGACAGATATGCCGTATTTTATTAAGGTAGAAGAGGAACAAATACCCATATCAGGAGCATGGAAATATAAAATTGGCGCTATTATTAAGCCACAAGCTCCCACAACATTCTTCCAGTATAAACCTACGGGAGTGTATAATGGAATGATTTATCCCTTACGTAATTATAGTATCACGGGGGTACTGTGGTATCAGGGCGAAGCAAATACAGGAAATCCTTATGATTACAAGGACCTATTTGAAGCTGTTATCAATGATTGGCGAAAACTATGGAATAGAGAGAAGCTTCCCTTCTACTACGTCCAGATTGCTAACTATTGCCCATGGCGATTGGAGCCAGAGGTAAGCGGATGTGCCCATGTTAGAGAGGCTCAAAGGCAGATTATGAAGCTGCCTAATACAGGAATGGCTGTAATTATAGATGTGGGAATGTATAATGATCTTCATCCTTGGGATAAGAAGAGTGTAGCCAATAGGCTTGCATTGTGGGCTCTAAACGATGTATATGGAGAGAACCATGTGTGCAGTGGGCCTATATATAATCATATGACAGTTGAGGATAACAAAGCAAAGCTTTATTTTGACTATATTGGAAGCGGCTTAACGTTAAAGGGTGATAAATTAGAAACATTTGAAATATGTGGTGAGGATGGAGCTTTTTATGCTGCAGAGGCAGTTATTGAAGAGGATAGCATAATTGTATCCTGCAAGAAGATCTTAAAACCACAAAGAGTACGCTATGCATGGGCTGATAATCCTGATAAGGCTAATCTGTATAATAAAGAAGGTCTTCCGGCATCACCCTTTATAAGTGACTAATATTAGAATTCCTACATGGTATTATATAGACAAATAGTCCTATTTTATAAAGAATTTTTATGTATTTTTGTTTTATACGTTTCCAAATTTCACAATCATATGATATACTAGATACGCTAATATGCAGATTAGTCCATAATAGAACATAATATTATAATGGAAAATTTTAATATGCAAAAGACTAGAGAGTGATAAGGAGGAAGCAAGATGGTTAGGCATATTGTAGCTTGGGATTTTAGAGAAGAATTTTCAGATGAAGAAAGCAAAGTGTATGGAGAAGAAATTAAGAGGGAACTAGAAAATTTGAAGAACCTAATTGATGGAATCGTATCAATAAATGTCTTGACAAATGCCATGTTTTCTTCTGATGCTGATATAATGCTGGATTCAGTTTTTGTTGATGAGGATGCATATAAGGTATATCAAACACATCCTGAGCATGTAAGAGTTGGAACCTATGTGGTAAGGCCAAAAACATGTAACAGGAAATGCTTCGATTACTATTTTGATTAAGAGGAGAATAAAGAATGGCAGAATCAATGAAAGGCTTGCACAGAAGCCATCGCTGTACCGAATTGTCTAATCGTAATATTGGAGAAACGGTCACTGTAATGGGATGGGTACAAAAAAGCAGGAACAAGGGTGGAATCATATTTGTGGATTTGAGAGATCGTTCCGGAATTCTGCAGATTATTTTTGAGGAAAGTGATGCAGGAAGTGAGGGCTTTAAAAAAGCCGAGCATATAAGAAGTGAATATGTTATAGCCGTAGTGGGTAAGGTGGAGGCCAGATCCGGTGCAGTAAATGAGGATT
>JAQVQL010000307.1 GCA_028701595.1 Herbinix sp. | reverse complement strand
ACATAGATTCAGGCTTGCTATGTCTGTGATAAAGCTACCACCTCTATCCTTCTCCAACATAAACTCTGCAACGTCGATAGAGCTTGTGCCTGCCTCAATTGTTACCGCAGTAGCAACCATGGGCCTCGTCTCAAAATAAGCCAAACTGGCTGCAGCTACCAATGCCACTAAGCTAAGAAGCATAATCGTTATCTGTGCTATACGCTTTCTTCTTTTCTTTCTTCTCATGATGCCTCCATATATAATATCAGTTTACTTATATTTTCAAGTGTATTTTCAACTCTAGTATATATTAATCTTAAAATAAAAGATTGTCAATACAAGGCTAATCTAGCTTCTTTATATTATTGACGCTATATTAATATTTTATAATGCAATCAGATTTTTACTATAAGAAAGCCCTTTACTTTAACACTGTGTAATGTTAAAATTATATTGTGTGAAATTACTAATGGATGAAAGGAAGGGGTCCTCATAATGAGCAAAAACATCAGAACACCAGCTGTTGATCATTTATTTGAAGCTATTCTTAGCTTAAAGGATTCTGAGGAGTGCTATACTTTTTTTGAAGATATATGTACCGTAAATGAATTGCTATCCTTATCTCAAAGATTTGAAGTAGCACGAATGCTACGAAAGCAAAAAACTTATCTGGAAATTGCTGAGAAGACCGGAGCGTCTACAGCAACCATTAGCCGTGTTAATCGGTCACTTAATTATGGTAATGATGGCTATGATATGGTTTTTGCACGTATGAAAAGCTTTAACGCTACAAATTAATAATCAAGCCCATATCATTGATATGGGCTTTTTTTATTTAGAAATATGCTCGTGAAAGCTAGATTTATTTACTATCACTCTTTTGATCGTTATTCTTATTCTTCTTTATATTCTCGCCATTTACTGTCTTCTTGGGATTTTCCTTAGCTTCCTTGCCGTTAGCTGATGTTTCCTTCTTACTTGGCTCCATACCAGACTTTAAGGAATTATCTATAATTTGTTCTATTACATGCTTTCTCATATATACGTCAAAGCTTAGAATACATATGAAGGAGAACATCGTTAGAAAATCACTATCATCCTTATCCTTAACAAACTCGAAGGATCCCTTGGCTTTTGTCATCTTCCTAATCATGTCCTTAGTAAGGGCTTCTGTCTGTTCCTTCTCTAGTCTAAATATTTCTTCGTATATTTCCTCAAGACCGATATCTGATTTATCTCCATAATATCTCTCAGTCAAAGGATTAAAAATACTCTGTATATCACTGATTGACATTATGTTCTTAAAGTAATAAATAAATATAAGAAGGAACATATGCTCCTTCGTGTATTTTTTCTTATCCGGGGGAGGAAGCAATTCATTCTTAGTATAATTATTTATCATGGTTTTTGTAAGGAGCTTATCCTCACTGTACCTTTTGGATGATTTCAAATGCTTGTCCATAAAGGTAGTAACCTGATCCATATACAAGTCGATATTTGGTATATCGTCAGGCATAATATATTTCACATTTTTCAGGTCATCTATTAAGCTGGAGATAAACTCCTCTTTCGATATATCCAATCTTCTCACCTCAGATTTATTATATAGTATTCGATACTAGATGTCAAAGCAAAAATAGTGATGTAAACTTGAATCCATCTCATCACCGTGCTATACTTATCCTGTGCTTTTTGCATAATACACAAAGACAGGCAGGTAGATACATGAATATATATGATACACTAAATCCCGAACAAAAACGAGCTGTTTTACACGATAAGGGCCCTCTTTTGATTCTGGCTGGAGCTGGTTCAGGAAAAACTAGGGTTTTAACTCATCGCATCGCATATCTTATAGAGCATAGAAATGTTAACCCATGGAATATCCTTGCTGTTACGTTTACCAATAAGGCTGCCAGAGAAATGAAGGAAAGGGTGGACCAGATTGTAGGCTATGGTTCAGAAAGTATATGGGTTAGCACATTCCATTCTACCTGTGTCCGAATCCTAAGACGCTTTATAGATAAAATTGGTTACGAGCGTAGCTTCTCCATATATGATTCAGATGATTCTAAAACCTTGATACGCGAAATCTGCAAATACCTTCAGATTGATACTAAACGAATACCCGAGAAAAGTATTTTAGGTGCAATTTCAAAGGCTAAGGATGAGCTTATTTCTCCTGAAGAATTCGAAAGGGGTGTAGGCGGTGACTATATGCTCAAAAAGCAGGCTGAGGCCTACAAGGAATACCAGAAGCGACTCAAAGCAAGTAATGCTTTGGATTTCGATGACTTAATCGTTAAGACTGTAGAGCTTTTTATGAATGATAAGGAAGCTCTCTCCTACTTTCAAAATAGATTTCGTTATATCATGGTAGACGAGTACCAGGATACGAACACGGCTCAGTTTCGCCTTATACATCTTCTTGCCTCTGGTGTTAATGAAAATGGTGAGAAGGAATATAATCTTTGCGTAGTCGGTGATGATGACCAAAGCATAAACAAGTTTCGAGGTGCTAACATCCAAAATATTCTGAATTTTGAAAAGGCATTTGCAAACACTAATGTAATAAAGCTAGAGCAAAATTATCGGTCAACAAAGAGTATATTAGATGCTGCTAATGAGGTTATAGCTAATAACGTTGGTCGTAAGGATAAAGCCCTTTGGACAGATAATGATAAGGGTGACCCGGTGAATTATACCTTATTTGAATCTGATATAGATGAGGCCGATAAGATAACAAGCGAAATAAAAAGAACAGTTGAGAATAAAGAAGCAAGCTATAACGATATTGCAATCCTATATAGAACCAATGCACAGTCGCGTATATTCGAGGAAAAGTTGATTCTTAGAAATATTCCATATCGTATCATAGGAAGTGTAAACTTCTATGCTCGTAAAGAAATTAAGGATATACTGGCTTACCTAAAGACTATAGATAACGGCCTAGACAGCATCGCGGTAAAGAGAATAATAAACGTCCCTCGTCGCGGTATAGGGCTTACAACTATTGATAAGGTAAACAACTATGCCCTACTTAATGATATGAGCTTTTATGACGCGCTTACCCGAGCAAATCAAATCCCTGGCTTAGAGCGTACAGCCTCAAAGATAACACCATTTGTCAGTATGATTGAAGGGCTTCGTGCGCAGCTTTATCAAGAAAATTACAATTTGACAGAGCTTATCGATGATATTCTTGATGCTACAGGATACCTAAGGGATTTGGAGGCATGGAAGGGCAAGCAGTCAACCAATATCTCTATTTCGAAGGTAAGGACAATCAA
>JAQVQL010000044.1 GCA_028701595.1 Herbinix sp. | reverse complement strand
AACTATTAAATAGCAATATATACCTAAACGTTTGAGTGTTTCATAGCAATATTTGTCGAAACAAAAATGTTCATTTGTATTTGCCTAGAGAAAGGTAAGTGATATATATGAGGATTTTAGATGGTATTTATGAAAAGGTGGACTACCAGAACAATTCGTCTATCCTACTACATATTAATAAGGAGGTCGACAATTATTCTCCTCATTGGCATACAGCCGTAGAGATTATAATGCCGGTCAAAAATTTCTACACCATTATAATAGGAAAGACCTCATATCTTTTACAGGAGGGAGACATTCTTGTGATACCTCCAGGAGAGCTTCATGAGTTGATTGCTCCAAAGGATGGCTTAAGACGGATTCTTTTATTTGATTATTCTTTGATAAGTAGTCTCAAGGGAATAACGAACCTTTTTACAGTCCTCAATCAACCAAGACTTATAACTCTTCGAAATGCTCCTGAGACAAATAGAGAACTTATTAAGCTGTATGATGAGATAGCCTATGAATACACTAGCAATAATACTCTTAAGGAGGCCGCTATCTATTCATTAATAATTAAGATGTTCGTAATTATGGGACGAAAGTATATGAATACCGAGCATATATTTCCTGATGTAAAGCTAAACAAGCAAAAGGAGTATATAGAAAAATTTAATTTAATATTTGATTATATAAATGATAATTATATGGAGGAAATTTCTCTTGATACTATAGCTGATGTGGCAGGATTTAGTAAGTTCCACTTCTCAAGGCTTTTTAAACAGTTTACAGACATGTCTTTTTACGATTACTTGAATCAAAGAAGGGTAAAAGAGGCTGAAAAGCTACTACTTAATCCGAACCTTTCCATTACCGAGGTTGCCATGCGCTCAGGGTTTTCTAGCATATCTACATTTAACAGAGTGTTTAAGAATTTTAAGGAATGCACTCCTACGGAATTTAAGAATCTTTATCAAAGGCGTAACAGGATTAAGAGTAGCATACATATGTTGAATACAAAGTAAAGACCATAATATTAATAGGGCTGTCTCAAAATAATATTTTGAGACAGCCCTGCCACTTTATTTCTTTACATAGGTTATCATACAGGCTCCGGGTCCGGCATGTGTACCTACCACACATCCTATAGGATGCATGGCCATATCCTTTAGACCGAATTTTTCTAAAAGCTTTTCCTTAAGAATAATGCACTGGTCATCTTGCGCAGTATATCCTAAATGAATTGGATATGATCTGTCAATTCCACCATACTCATCTATAATATCTGCTAAACGTCCGATGGCTTTGTTAACACCTCTTTCTTTTCCAATAACGCCTACCACACCGTCTTTTACAGTTATGAGCGGCTTGAATTTTAGAAGAGTTCCCAAGATGGCTGAGGATTTTGATAGTCGTCCACCCTTGTGAAGATATTCCAAGGTGTCTACCATGGCAAGAAGAACAATTCTATCCTTTAATTCCATAAGATTTGCAACTATGTCTTCAGCCTTTATTCCTTCATCTCTTAGCTTAACGGCTTGCTCTACTAAAATCCTAAGAGCACAGGTTGTGGTATTACTATCAATAATATAGATATTCTCATAATTAACCATTTCTTTAGCAATCATTGCGCTCTGATAGGTTCCGCTAAGCTTGGCTGAAATTACCATTATAATTATACTGTCTCCTGCTTCCTTACCTTCTTTAAAGTATTCCAGAAAATCATCCGGAGAAGGCTGTGATGTGGTCGGTAATCTTTCTGCCTTTACAAGCTTTTCATAAAAGCTTTCTATAGTAATCTCGACTCCCTCTTTATACTCCTTGTCATCGAATATAACCTTTAAAGGAGCTAAGGTAATATTCATCTGAGCCGCCTGTTTGATACTGATGTCTGATGTTGAGTCTGTAATAATCCTAATTCCCATGACATACCCTCTCTTATTCCATTATTTCGTCGACAATTCTTTTAATCATCCTCTCAAGTACATCAATCTCTTCCTTATTAAAGTCTTCTCTAATCTTAGTCATGAGCTTAGTATTAAAGGATGCATTTGCGCCGTACTTATTTAAGAATTTGTCTGTAACCTCCAGATGATACTCCCGTCTGTCATATTCTGATACACTTTTTTTTACATAGCCTTTTGTTATCAGGTTACTAATGCGGTATGAGGCATTGGGTAAGGATATATTCACATATTCAGCAAATTCATTTACAGTGGGCTTATCTAATAAAAATATTACCTCCAAACAATAGGAATCTGTAGCACTTAAGCTACCTTCCTTTACGCTTGCAAATAAATTCTTACAATAGTTTGCCCTAAATTTGTAATATAGCCTTTCAAATTCTCTTTCCAGCATAGGAATATCTCCTTTTTGGTTAAATTATTTTAATTAAATATTTTTAATTAAAATATTGGAATTATTTTATCATGGTATTATCGATATGTCAATCCAAGAACAATATTTCAAAATCAGCTTCTATTCATGCACCATATTAACCGTATCTTCATAACTGCTCCTATCTAGCTTAAATCCGCCTTTTTGCCTATCGCAGACGGCTTCGTAATCGCCTCTCACGCCCGTTACATTTGCCTGACCATATTCATCTGTTATTATAGTAGCATTTGTCCACCATTCATTCTTAATCAGCCTAAGTAATTCATTATATGAAGGCTTACTGGAATTGTCTTTACGAAGAAGTCCTGCAGGAGCATTAAGCCATTTACCGTCAACAAGGCTCCAAGTCGTAATCGATTCTACCAAAGGATGGGCAAATAACGTTTCATAGAGCTGAACGATTTCTCTAGCCTGTCTTTCCTCTCCCTCTGGGGTGGTCGGCCACTCCTTAACCTGATGATCGTTAAGGTCAATAATTTCAGGGGGCATTAATTGTCCTGATATTAACGTGTTTTCTGTAAAATGAATAGGAAGTCCAAAACGTGAGAACCTATCTAAAACCTCCTGGGTCTTTTCTAATCCCCAAAATCCTTGGTGCTGGTGAGATTGGATGCCTATTACATCAATAGGAATACCAGCCTCTAGACAGCCCTCTATCAATATCTCATAGGAAAGGGATGTATTAAAATCATTGAGTAATAAGGTCCCATGGGGATTTGCCTCTTTAGCTGCTGCAAACACCGCACGAATTAATGGTATCCTTCCTATTTGTTTGCATATTCTTGTGATTCCATTATCATATTTATCAAAAACGGGCATTATTACTACTTCATTTATAACGTCCCACATATCTATTGTTCCACTAAACTCCGTAACATCTCTATGAATTCTATCAAGCTGAGCTTTTAGTATTTCATCATTTGTCATATCCATTAGCCATGGCGCTGTAGAGGTATGCCAGCATAAGGGATGCCCTTTCACCTTAACACCTTTCTCCTTTAGCCATGTTGCTGCCGCCTTTACCTGCTTTGTCTGTGTTTTTCCTCTTTCTGGCTCAAATCCTCCCCAATAAAAAGGCAAGGTTCCTGCATTAAAAAGAGCCAGCCATTTCTCAAACCGTTCTTTAAGTATCTCCTTCTCACTTCCATTAGCCTCATCATTTACTAAAGGTATAGTATCAAAGGCACCACAGCCAAATAGAAACTCATGATTAGTCTGTGAAATTGTTATTTGCTTATTAATAAGCGGTGATCCGTCTTGTCCAACAAAGCGTATGGTTTTTGTAGATATACGATGATTATATTTGTTCTCCATAAAATGCCTCCTAGGTTGATAATAAAATACGACTACATTTCTTATTGCTATTTTTCATTTTATCTTAATAATATTTTTACTGTCAATGTGTTAAGCTATACAATCAATATCATAAACAACCGTCACTTGATTTTGTAAAGTTACTTGACTTAGTAAAGTATAGATGATAAAATCTATATATTCTAAATGCATATAACATAGCATCTCATAATGATTATAGTAAATTTTTTTAAAGGAGACGATATATGTTCGAAAATCTTATATCCCTGGATAGCATAAGCTATTTATTAGTGTTTATCGAAGGATTATTATCCTTCTTATCCCCCTGTGTTATTCCACTTATACCTATTTATATGAGCTACCTCGCAGGAAATGCTAAGCAGGTCGATTCGGAAGGACAAATCACATACAAAAGATCGACTGTATTTCTTCATACATTATTTTTTGTTTTAGGAATATCCTTTGCTTTCTTTCTTTTAGGAATGGCCTTTACTGCCCTTGGCACATTTTTTAATACAAACCAGCTTCTATTTACCAGGATTGGCGGCATACTAATATTGGCTCTTGGTCTTTATCAAGTTGGTTTATTGGACTTTAAATTCCTGCAAAAGGAGCGTAAATTTCGCTTAAATTTTGGCAATCGTAATATGAATCCGTTGGCTGCCTTTATCATGGGCTTTACCTTCAGCTTTGCTTGGACCCCTTGTGTAGGACCGGCTCTATCCTCGGTATTAATATTAGCCTCAGGAGCTAAAAGTGCTTGGATAAGTAATCTCTTGGTTCTACTTTATTCAGCTGGGTTTATTATTCCCTTCCTACTACTTGGATTATTTACAACTCAGGTTCTTAACTTCTTAAAAACAAGACAAAAGCTTTTGAAATATACTGTAAAGGTAGGCGGAGTTATACTTATTATAATAGGTATTATGACCTTTACAGGATGGATGAATGGAATATCAAAATACCTTAATAAGATTTCCACACCAATCGGAATAAGCCAGGAGCAGCGTGAGGAGGGCGAAGCTCCTGATGTAGAAGAAATAATTGACGAATCAAGTAATGATGTTTCTATAGATGAGCCTTCATCCAATAATACTGAAGGCACAAATGATACATCCAATAGTTCTACAGGAAATGATAGTGTGACTGATAATCAATCTGGGAAATCAGAAAAAGAAGTCTTTCCTTCCATCGATTTTACCCTTACAGACCAATATGGAAATACACATACACTTTCTGATTATAAAGGTAAGGTAGTATTCTTGAATTTCTGGGCCACCTGGTGCCCTCCCTGTATTAAGGAAATGCCTGATATTGAGAAAATCTTCGCTGAATACGGTAAAAATGAAGATGATGTCATAATTCTTGGAGTGGCCAATCCTTCAAGTGCAGAATTTCCTAATAATGCAGATGAGAGCAAGGAGGATGTCATTAAGTTTTTAGATGAAAATGACTACACATTTCCAGTGGTTTTTGATGAGACAGGGGATCTATTAAAAGAATATTTTATTAATGCATTTCCTACAACCTATTTAATTAATAAAGATGGGAACATCTTTGGATATGCCGCAGCTATGCTATCCAAGGATATGATGGATAGTGTTATAGGGCAAACCTTGGATTCTACAGAGCAGTAGATCCATATCCTTACCTTATATATAAATGATTTTCTAAAAAGGAGTATACTATGAAAAACCTTTATGACCTTCCCTGTAATATTGCCAAGACTCTTAATATAATCGGTGATAAATGGACTCTGCTTATTCTACGCCAGATTATGATAGGACATGACACCTATACCGAAATACAACAAAAGCTTGATGGTATACCAACTAACCTTCTTTCAGATAGGTTAAAATCCTTAGTAGAGGATGAGCTTATTAGCTCAGAGCTTTATCAGGCTCATCCCCCAAGATACCGTTATCTGCTGACTAAAAGTGGTACGGATTTAACGGATGTATTTAACAGTATAATTTTATGGGGTGAACGCAATCTTAAAGAATGCCACAAGATGCTTACTCACTCAGAATGTGGTCATAAAATAGAGATGGCATATTATTGTCCCGTGTGTGGCGAAAATATTAGTCGTAATGATATTACTCTGAAGTAACATTATTATTATAAAACCAAATATCGCCTACAAGAGGATAATTTACGATTTTATATCAAATACTATTCTTGGAGGTGATAAACATGATTGCAAATGTAACGTTGTCTACGAAAGAGCAGCTGCTTCTTCAGGATCAGAAATCACATGAGGAGCAGTGCATCTTAAAATATGATAACTATGCCAATCTTGCCGTAGATTCCCAACTAAAAACAATATTTAAAAATAACGCACATAAGGAAAGGGAACATCTACAGACAATAAACCAACTTTTAAACGGTCAAGTACCTTCTATGGCCGGAGGTTCGCAGCAACAATCAGGGCAGCAGACAGGACAGCAACAATCTGGGCAGCAAGGAAGTAATTGGACTATGTCTCAACAAGAATCCATTGATAAATCAGCCACCACCGGATTTAAAGCTTCTGATAAGGATATGTGTATCGATATGCTAAATACCGAGAAGTATGTATCCGGCACCTATGATACTACAATATTTGAATGCAAGAGCGCTCAAGTCCGCGATGTGTTAAACCACATTCAAAAAGAAGAGCAAAAGCATGGAGAGGCTATATTCTCATATATGAGTAGCAAGGGCATGTATTCTGCCGGGTAAATTCTAACAACAAGTGTAACGCTTTTCGAGACACTCTTATGTTAACAATAAGATGCTCCCCTTTTATAAAGGAGAGCATCTTATTAACAATCAGTTTCCTTTGGTTGCTTTTATCCTATAATAAGATAAAATATTACTTATTAGAATTTTAAATACGAATTGACTAAATTAAAAAAAAGTAGTATCATATAATCACATTCTGAGTTAAATATTTAACAAAATTGGAGGATAATATTTATGAAAAAATTAATTACATTATTATTATGTATGGCATTAGTTATGACTATGTTCACAGCATGCGGTGCCAAAGGCGTTAAGACCGGCCTTGCAGTAGTAAGTAGCGCAGGTAGTTCCAAAGAAGCTACAGAAGAAAAAGATGGGACTGCTCAAGTAGACTCAACAGCAGTTGCAGTTCTTGTAGATGATAAGGGTGTTATTAAAAACATTGTTATTGATGTAGTTCAGACTAAATTTAACTTTTCAACTACAGGCGAGATAACAACTGATTTAGCAAAGACATTTGATAGCAAGAAGGAACTTGGTTTCGATTATAATATGAAGGGTGCTTCTCCTATAGGTAAGGAATGGTTTGAGCAGGCAGAAGCTCTTGAAAAGTATGTAACTGGTAAGACCCTAGCAGAAGTTAAGGCTATTGCAATTGACGGTGGCTATCCTACAGATGAAGACTTAACAAGCTCCGTTACTATGAACATCGGTGGCATGATCTCCGCTATCGAAAAAGCTGTTAACAATGCTAAAGATTTAGGTGCAAAAGCAGGCGATCAATTAGGTCTTGGTATTACCTCAGGTTCAGGAAGCAAAACTGCTAATGCATCTGCTGAGGGAGATGGTACTGTTCAGGCTTATTCTCACTACAGTGCAGTTTCTTTTGATAAGAGTGGCAAGATCACAAGTAGCATTATCGATGCTTCACAGACCAATGTAACATTCAGCGCAGAAGGTAAGCTTACTTCTGAATTAGCAGACGACTTCAAGACTAAGCTTGAGCTTGGATATGATTATAACATGAAGGGTGCTTCTCCTATTGGTAAAGAGTGGTTTGAGCAATCAGAAGCATTCTGTGATTATATCAAGGGTAAGAAGGTATCCGATGTTACAGGTATCGCATTAAACGAAGGATACCCTGCAGACGAAGATCTATTAAACTCTGTTACAATGCATATAACAGACTTCTTAACAGTTGTAGAAGAAGCTGGCGCTGTTGCAAAATAGTATCTAGTAAGATAAATAATTAACTATATTATATTGATGGGGTTGCAGAACATAGTAGATTACTCAGAATGTTCTGTAGCCCCTAATTTATTGCAACTAGGAAACACGCATTGCGTGTTTCTTTAGTCTGTGTTATTCTACCGTTATGATTATTATTAAGACTTCACAGGAGAAACAAATATGAGAAAAACAGTATCTACCTTACTTATTATTATAGTTATGCTTTCCACTTCCTCTTGTAACCGAGCGCTTCAAAAGCACCAAGGCAGTTTTCTTTTTCTGTTTAATACAATAACAGAGATTGTAGCCTTTACAAAAAGCGAGGATGAATTTACTGAGCTTGCCAACTTCATAAAGGAAGAACTGGAGATATATCATCAGCTTTACGATAAGTATAACTCATATGATGGAATAAGTAATATAAAGACAATTAATGATAATGCCGGAAAAGAGCCCCTAAAGGTAGATAAGAAAATTATCGACCTTCTTAAATATTCTATAGATGCCTATGAACTATCAAATGGTACTGTAAATATCGCTATGGGTTCTGTATTAGAAATCTGGCATGATTACCGTACACAGGGAATAGATGATCCATTAAATGCTAATCTTCCACCTATGGAACTATTAGAAGAAGCCAACAAACACACTAATCTTGATAAGCTTATTATAGATGAGACTAACTCAACAGTGCTATTAGCGGACAGCGAAATGCGCTTGGATGTCGGCTCCATAGCTAAGGGCTATGCCTCTGAGCGGGTAGCACAGTCAGCCATCGAGAAGGGCTATACCGATTTCTTACTAAGCGTTGGAGGAAATGTCATCGCGGTCGGTGGAAAAGGCAAAGAAAAGGAGCCCTGGAATGTAGGTATACAAAACCCCGATAAGGAAGCTGAGAAATATAGCCTATTTACCCTTGCATTAAATGACTTATCATTGGTTGCTAGTGGAGATTATGAAAGATACTATACCGTAGGCGGTAAGAAATACCACCATATAATTGATCCTGATACCCTTATGCCATCTGAGTATTTTACCGCAGTATCGATAATATGTGAGGATTCTGGATTGGCTGATGTATTGTCAACTGCAATTTATAATATGCCCTACGAGGATGGCTTGGCACTAATCGAAGGCTTAGAGGATACAGAAGCTTTATGGATATTCCATGATGACTCTATGAAATATAGCAGCGGATTCGAGGCCTTGATTAAATAGGAACTCTTATCAAATCTTAATCCTTCTCTAAGGTCCTTATTGGATAGGATTTATTCTAATATTAGTCTCAATAGTGACTGCTATCGATCTTCGCTTTCCTCGAATTACCTGGGAGCTTTATAGACTTCTAATATCGATGCCAATTATATAATAGACTGGAGTACCACCAAATACTAATAAAAAGGGGCATATCACAGCCCCTCCTATAGTACTTGTATAATTTATATATCTTTTATCCAGCAGCGCCTACGTTTATGCTGCTTGGCATCATAATACTTCCACAGTGCCTGTACCTGATTATTTGTCTCTAGCTCAGGACCTGTTTCCGCATACTTTACCTTATTCTTTCTGGCTGATTCAGTCATAGAATTCAGTAATATAGCTGGCAATCCTTTGTTCTGCATCTTGGGAATAACCCCAACCAGATATAGGTCTAATACACCTGCCTTTAAATTAGTTGCCCTCAAGACTCTATACCAGCCAAAGGGGAAAAGTCGTCCATTACTCTTCTTAACAGCCCTATTCATAGATGGTAGTGCCAGCCCAAAACCTACCAGCCCGCCCTCTTTATCTTCAATATACTTTACATAGTCAGGATTTATCAACAATATAAACTGATGATAATACTTCATAATCTGTTCATGGCTTAATTCTACAGTTCCATATAAGTTCTCATAGCATATATTTAACAGATGAAATATCTTAGGAATATAGGGTTTGATTTCCTTCCTGGATTTTGGTTCGATTAATTTCAGTTTATACCTTTTTAAAACAAGCTTTGATAGTTCATTTATCTTATCGTCAGGCTCTTCCGGCATTTTTATAAGGTATTCGACCCAATCGATATCCTTTAAGAATCCGTGATCCTCCAAATGCTTAATATAATATGGATGGTTATAGATAGTTATAAACATACCCTCCTGATCGAAGCCCTCTACAAGCATTCCCTCCTGGTCCATATCGCTAAAGCCTATAGGTCCATGTATCTGATTCAATCCTTCAGCTCTTCCCCAGTCCTCTACAGCCTCAAATAACGCCTCTGATACCTCTAAATCATCAATAAAGTCTACTCTCGAAAAACGTATACGCTTTGTATCCCATTTGTTATTTGCCGAATCATTTATGATACCAGCAATTCTTCCTACGCACTTTTCATCCTTATATGCTAGAAATTGCTTAACCCTACAATATTCAAAAGCCGGGTTCTTACTGGGAAGAAAATTGTTATATTCATCAGAAACCAAATCAGGTATAGCCTGTGGTACATCCTTATACATGTCTGCATTAAATGACGCAAAAATTCTTCGATCTTTTTTTGTGTTGACCTCTCTAATTTCTACCATACACTTCACCCCTGTTTCATTAATTACATTACTCTTATATTTTAATGTAATTTACTGGATAGTTCAATGTAATTTGTCGATAAAGAAAAAATAGCATCAAATTATATTCTATTTGCTTATATAATTAAGCTTTTATTATTCCTTTTATGTTTTCACTTATCTTTCTGGCCACATAAGGGTTATTCATGGTGTACAGATGAATTCCGTCCACACCCTGTGAAACCAAATCTACAATCTGGTCCACGGCGTAAGCTATACCGGCTTCCTTTATAGCTTCTGGAGAATGCTCAAATCGCTGCATCATCTTTGTAAATTTAGAGGGAAGGCTTGCACCACATAATGTTACCATCCGTTCAATCTGAGATTTATTAATGACAGGCATAATTCCCGCCTGAATAGGAACTTTTATTCCTGCCCTTCTGACCTTTTCTAAATAATTATAAAAATGAGTGTTATCAAAGAACAGCTGAGATATCAAATTCTGCACCCCAGCATCTACTTTTAGTTTTAAATTCTCAATATCCTTATCGATATTCTCAGCATCCACATGACCCTCAGGATAACAGGCACCGGATAAGTAGAAGCCTCCCCTGTCATTTACATACTTCACAAGCTCGCTTGCATATGAGAATTCCTTCTTAAGAGGAATATCTGGATTTATGTCTCCTCTTAATGCAAGAACATTCTTAATCCCCTTATCCTCTAGGCTGTCAAGTATTTGACCTATTTCCTGTCTTGTATAGTTAACACAAGTCAAATGGGCCAATGGTAGAATGCCATATTTGTGTAAAATATCTGATGCTATATCTGCTGTGGAGGTGTCCCCTGCATTTCCACCTGCTCCGTATGTGACGCTTATGAAATCTGGTTGTATATCCTTTAAATTATCTAAAGTTTTATAGATGGTATCTATCGAGCTGGTCTTTTTAGGAGGAAAAACCTCAAGAGAAAGAACCGTCCTATTCTGTTGAAATAATGATGCTATTTGCATATCTTCTACTCCCTTCATATATCTAAGCCACATAAATCTATTATTGCCTTAGTCGTAAAAACTTTAACTTATTGTAGTCGTTCTTCCAATACATGTCAATGCAATTATAATGAATAAGCTCATTAAATCTGTACAATATAAATAAAAACTCCCTCAAGGATGATAATGTGAAAAATTAAAATTTTTCACACGGCTAATTTGTGCTAGCATTTAAATTAGCAGGCTATGGAAGAATGGAGATTAGTTTGAATACTGAAAAGAGATTAACAAAAGCATATAAAGAAGCATATGTCGAGTATTTTGATAAAAGCTCAAAATATATAATATTGGGTGATGTACACCGTGGCGATGATAGCGTCTCTGATGAATTTGCACGAAACCAAGCTGTTTTTCTTCATGTATTAAATTATTATAACAATCGAGACTTTATATATATAGAGGCAGGTGATGGAGATGAGCTATGGGAACATAAAAGCTTTAAGCATATAAGGCTAGCCCATAAGGATGTTTTTATTGGACTAAAAAAATTCTTTGACAAGGGCAGGCTTAGAATGATATATGGAAATCATAATAATCATCTAAAGAACAAAAAATATGTAGAAAATAATTACTATCAATTCTACGATGAATATAATCAAAAAAGAGTGGACTTATTTCGCGGAATAGAACCCATGGAAGCTCTTGTGTTAAAACATAGGGTAACAGACCAGGAGATACTCGTCCTTCATGGACATCAGGGAGATTTTATTAACGATCAATTCTGGTTCATATCAATGTTACTTCTACGGTATTTTTGGCGTTTTCTTCATATAGTGGGTTTTCAAAACCCTGCAAGTCCGGCTCGAAATCTATACAAAAGACACAAAGTGGAAAGGAACTATAACAAATGGATCAAAAAACATAAGATTATACTAATATGTGGACACACCCATCGAGCAAAGTTTCCAAAACATAATGAGCTACCCTACTTTAATACAGGATGCTGCATCAATACAAGAGGCATTCCCGGTATTGAGATTATAGACGATACTATTCAGATGGTTGATTGGAGAGTTAAAGTAAATGATGAAGGCATTATGTGCATAGACAGAGTTATAGTACGTGGCCCCGAACCAATTGACAAATATGATTGCAATAACATAGATGATTATAATGGTCTTAAGACTAATTGTGGTGATGCATATGAATAGGGGCCTTAGCCCCTATCTACTTGTGTCACTATTCTTTTCCTTTGGATTATCCTCGTGTAGTCCAAAGACTGCCCTTGCACTCTCTGCTTGAGGATCATGCTTTATATGCTTCGAATGGAATTTACCATCCTCCTTCTTATGATTTCTTGTACTTTTCATTTTGTTTGACATATGGCTACTCCTTATTTTCATTGATAGCCATATTAGTATACCTCAGTTGTTACCTATTTATTACAAAGTCAAAATTTACTATTTCACTGCTACAACCGCACTTTTACTAATATTCCCCGAGATATCAGTGGCATATACTTCTATCTTAGCTCCTGTATTTATACGTGTATCAAGAACGCAGGAGTAATTTCCTTTTGAATCCGCATCACATATATACAATCGGTTATTATGCAATACTGAAACTATCGTTTTCTTCTCAGCGGTTCCTGTAATCTCATAACCTCCTACCTTATAACCTTTAATCTTTGGTTTAGCAGGTGCCACATCATCACAGTTTATTACCCTAATGCTTTCAATTATCATATTTCCTTTGTCATCCACGACACGTACAGAATAATTGCCTGTTTTATTTATACCAAATTGTAGCTCGTCTGTTATTAGCGCCGCTGTTCTCCACTTTGAATTGTTTATATCCTGCTGTGATAGTTTTCCCCTAAGATAGCGAACTTCTTTTGGAGCATCAATGGTGTCTACTCTAATATATGAATTTTTCGATCTATTAACCTGCTTTAATTTAAGCGGATATGGAATATTACTAATTTCTACC
>JAQVQL010000043.1 GCA_028701595.1 Herbinix sp. | reverse complement strand
GAGGAGGACGTATAACAAAGGACAGTAAGATTGACTTAAGCGTGGGAATTACCATACACAAGAAATTAGGAGATAAGGTGACAAAGAACGATATTCTTGCCACTCTATATGCTAATGATGATAGCAAGAGAAAAGAAGCTAAAAAGAGATTACTTAATGCTTATGTTATCAGCAAGGAAAAAGTCGCTCGCCCTCCATATATATATAGTGTGGTTACTAAGGATGGCGTTAAAGAAATAAGGTAATATATATCTGTTACATCATAAAATATACTAAGATATATTTTGATGTAACGGAGGATTCCATGGGTGGATTAAATTGTAAAAGAAGGTTTTTGAAAAAGCCTTATAAAGGAATAATTATTATCCTTATATCATTAATAGTTATATTTTCTTTATATCGAAACTCCGGTCTTTTTTATCGAAAAGGTATTATCCTTCCGTTTAGCCTGCATCTTAATAGACAGGAGGTATATCTTGCTAAGGACGAGGAGTTTCGACTTTTTGTATATGGAATTAATAAAAGAGTAAAATTTCATTCGACAAACTTTCGTGTAGCTGGAGTAAATTTCAATGGGAGAGTATATGCATATCAAACTGGCAAAGCATTTATAATTGCAAGAGTTGATGGAAAAAGATTAAAATGCCGTGTTAAGGTCATTGATATAAATAAAGAAAGGCTTAATCTAGAGGTGGGTGATACCTATCGATTGGGGATAAAGGGACCTGCCTTTTTTGCAAAGTATAAAAGCTCTAATCCTAATGTTGCTACTGTTAATATATTTGGCAAGGTAAAGGCTAAAAACCCCGGTAATACAACAATAACTGCCAATGTTAAAGGTAAAAATCTCATTTGTAATGTAGTAGTAAGATAGGATTAAAATATTGTAGACAAATTAATATAAGGATTGGTCTAAAATGATATAGCATGGATTAAAATAGTAATAATAGTATTTTAGTGGAGTATAAAATGAAAAAAATAACTTCCCTGCTTATTTTATTAGTTTTTATTATTTTGGGACCAAAGGTTTTAATTAATGCAAAAATCAAAATGAACAAACCTCAGATAAATGAGGTTATACCTGTAACTGCAATAGCAGATGCTAAGATGGAACTGGCCACACCTTCTGCTGTATTAATAGAGGGATCAACAGGAACGGTTATATTTGAAAAGAATAAGGACGATAAATTGAAACCTGCTAGTATCACCAAGGTTATGACATTATTATTGATTTTTGAGGCCTTGGAGGAAGGAAAGATAAACCTTATGGATGATGTTAGTGTATCGGAGCATGCTGCATCTATGGGCGGTTCTCAGGTTTATCTTGAGCCTTATGAGGTTCAAAATGTAGATACAATGATAAAGTGTATCAGTATTGCCAGTGCTAATGATGCATCAGTAGCTATGGCAGAGTTTATTGCGGGTTCACATGAAGAATTTGTTGCAAGAATGAATGACAGGGCAAAAGAATTAGGAATGAATAATACGAATTTTGTTAATTGTACAGGCTTGGACACAGATGATCACTATACGACAGCCTATGATATTGCATTAATGTCCAGAGAGCTTATAATTAGGTTCCCTCAGATTGGTAACTATTGCACTGTCTGGATGGATACATTTGTACATACTACAAAGAAGGGAAGAACAGAATTCGGACTAACTAACACCAACAAGCTCATTAAGTCATATAAGGGCATAACAGGACTTAAGACTGGCTCCACAAGTATTGCAAAATACTGTCTATCTGCAACTGCACGACGTAACAATATGGATTTGATTGCGGTGATTTTAGCTGCTCCTGATACAAAAACTAGATTTATGGAGGCGGCGAAGCTCTTAAATTACGGCTTTGCAAATTATTCTGTATACGTGGATGACCATAAGGATGTGAGTCTTGACCCGGTAAGAATAACAAAGGGAGTATCCGACTATGTTTATGGTAGAATAAAAGGAGATTTCTCATATCTATGTAGCAAAGACATAGCACCCGAAAGTATTAGAAAAGAAATTATATTATTTGATAAAGTCCCCGCTCCTATAAGCACAGAGGATAAAATCGGAGATATTATATATTATTATGAAAATGAAAAGATCGGAAGCGTTGACATCATCGCAAAAGAAGAGGTCGATAAAGCAGGATATAAAAACAACTTAATCAAATCCATCAAAAAGTATTTCATAGCCTATAACTAGCACCTTATACAATAATCATTATTGACACTTTTTATGCTTACAGTTATATTATAATGGATGGAGATTAGTCCGCTGTATCATAAAACCAGAAAGGAGACAGTATGACATACATCTGGATTATTGTCGGTTTAATATTTATTTTCATATTCTGGTCTTTCCTTGAACAAAGGATGATAGTAAACTCAAAGTACTTTATACCTTCCGATAAATTGGGTGATGATATCCAAAACTTATCATTTGTTGTGCTTGCTGATCTTCATAATAAAGGCTTTGGCAAAAATTATAATAAACTTATTAAAAGAATATTGGAAGCGAAGCCGGATTTTGTTATAATAGCGGGGGACATGGTTACAAAAGGAAAACCCTGTTATCCTGGAAAAGCATATAATCTTATAAAAGAAATCTCAGAGCATTTTCCGATTTATTATGGATACGGTAATCATGAACAATATTTTGAAGACCTGGTAAATACAGTTACTGATGAGGAAACATACGAGAAGTATAATGCTCTTTGTGAATCCTGGACCATCTATAAGGTAAGGCTTAAGCAGCTAGGGGTACATTTACTAGATAATAATAGTATTATGTTGCAATATAATAATAGCAAGCTTACTATAACAGGTCTTTCTATTTCAACTGATTTCTATGCAAGAGGAAGCAAATTAAAGCTTAAGGATGAAATTATTAATAAAATCGGGAATAGTAGTAATGAAGGCTATCAATTGCTAATAGCACATAATCCGATATATTTTTCAGACTATATAGAGTGGGGAGCAGACTTGATTATATCGGGTCATATGCATGGAGGCCTAATACGTTTACCCTTTGTAGGGGGTGTTTTATCTCCTCAGGTTAGATTGTTTCCCAAATATGACTCAGGACAATATACCCTAAATGGCCGTCATATGGTGCTATCAAGAGGCTTAGGAAGTCATTCATTCATGCCAAGATTCTTAAATCCACCTGAACTGCTCCAGATAAGCTTAAAAAAAGAACAAATATGAAAAGAGGCATTATGAGTATTAGTGTAAAATTAGATGCATTTGAGGGTCCCTTAGATCTTTTGCTTCATTTGATTGATAAAAACAAAATTAATATCTATGATATTCCAATTGTAGAAATCACAGAACAATATCTGGAATACATAAAAGAGATGGAAATAAAAAATCTCGAGCTAATGAGCGAGTTTCTAGTTATGGCCGCTACATTAATTAATATTAAGTCTAGGATGCTTTTACCTGTCCCTGTTGCTGAAGACGAGGAGGAGATTGATCCAAGACAGGAGCTGGTGGACAGGCTTCTGGAATATAAGATGTTTAAATATGTTTCTGACCAACTAAGGGACAAGCAGGAGGACGCCTCCAGGATTATGTTCAAGACGTCGTCAATTCCCAAGGAAATTTCAGATTACAAGGAAGAGATTGATGTTAGTGAATTAGTCGGAGATTTAACTCTATCAAAGCTTCATGAGATATTTACTTCGATTGTAAAAAAACAATCTGACAAGATTGACCCTATTAGAAGTAAATTTGGAAAAATCGAGCAGGAAGAAATTGATCTAGGAAATATATTTATTCAGATACAGCAGCAAGGTATGGATAAAAAGGTGTTTTATTTTAGAAATCTATTGGAACAACAAACTACCAAAATGCAGATTATTGTGACCTTCCTTGGTATATTAGAATTGATAAAGCTGGGAAGGATAAAGATAGAGCAGGAGCATATGTTTGATGATATTCGGATTACTTATCTTGCATCAGACATTATAACTATGGAGGAGGCAGGATTTTAGTGGAAATCAAATTAGTTGAGGCACAGATAGAGGCTATTCTTTTTACGATGGGAGAAGCAGTGGAACTGGATAGACTGGCTTTGGCAATCGACCATGATGAGGATACAACAAGAAGAATATTACAGAATATGATGGATAATTATGATGATGAAAGCAGAGGAATACATATTATTGAATTGGATGGAGCATACCAATTATGTACCAAAGCCTCCATGTATGAATCCATTATTAAGATTACTCATATACCAAAAAAGCACATTCTTACTGAGGTGCTTCTTGAGACCTTGTCTATCATTGCTTATAAGCAGCCCATAACAAGGCTTCAAATTGAAGCGATTCGTGGAGTCAAATCCGACCACCCTATTAATAAACTAATAGAATATAACCTTATCTGCGAATTAGGCAGATTGGATGCACCTGGAAGGCCAATTTTATTTGGTTCTACCGAAGAATTTCTGAGATGCTTTGGCTTACAATCCTTAGATTCACTCCCTGCTATTAACCCCGAAAAGCTTGAGGATTTCAAGCTTGAGGCCGAGGAAGAAGCAGAGCAGCTTACCCTGGATATATAGTTATGAAGGCAAAGTCACAGTAATACTAAACTTCTGGTTTATATATGCTAAAATAATGCTTGCATATATGAAATCGATTTTGTATAATAGTGCTTGCTGTTATTAATAGAGTGACAGCTTTTACTTTGAAAAGAAAGGTTGTGAATAGAAGGTTGGAGAAAAAGCTTACTTTGTATGGCTTTAACAACCTCACAAAGACACTTAGCTTTAACATTTACGATGTTTGCTATGCGAAAACTGCGAGGGAGCAGGCAGAATATATTGCTTATATTGATGAGCAATACAATTCAGAGCGTCTGACGAATATATTAATTGATGTTACCGAGATGATAGGTGCACATATTTTAAACATATCAAAACAGGATTATGAGCCACAGGGAGCCTCAGTAAATATTCTTATTGCTGAAGGTTCTTTATCTCATGAGCATATTGATGAATCCTGTAATCTGGGAAAACAATTTTTATCCCAGAGGGATACAGTACATGCTCATTTAGACAAAAGTCATCTTACTGTCCATACATTTCCAGAGCATCATCCGGATAATTCTATATCCACATTTAGAGTCGATATAGATGTATCCACATGTGGAGAGGTCTCTCCCCTAAATACTTTGGATTATTTAATAGGTAGCTTTGATTCGGATATAATTACTATTGACTATAGAGTCCGAGGCTTTACAAGAGACCTTCAGGGAAAGAAATTCTTTATAGATCACGATATTACCTCGATTCAGGATTATATTGATGCTAATACACTGGCTGTATATGATGCCATCGATGTAAATGTGTATCAGTCTAATATCTTCCATACGAAGATGCTTAGAAAGGAAGTAGAATTACAGCATTATTTATTCAACACAGATGTATATGAACTACCTCCAAAGCAAAGACTGGATATAACCAATAACCTAAGAAAAGAAATGATTGAAATCTTCAGCGGTATGAACATTTATTAATAAGGAGTGAGTAAATGCAGTATACACAAGAAAATACTCCAATTCACGAAGCTATAGTGTACCACATGAATACCAGGGTGGTACATTTTGACGTGCCAGGACATAAGGGTGGTAGAGGAAATCCCGAGCTAACCAAGTTCTTAGGAGAACAATGTCTTAAGGCAGATGTTAACTCCACCAAGACTCTAGATAATTTAATATATCCTACCTCAATTATTAAGGGTGCAGAGGAGCTTGCTGCCGAAGCCTTTGGTGCAGAGACTGTTTTTTTTATGGTAAACGGTACCACCGCAGCTGTTCAATCGATGATTATGTCCACCTGCAAGGCAGGTGATAAGATTATTCTTCCGAGAAATGTCCATCGTAGCTCCATCAATGCCCTTATAGTATGCGGAGCTATTCCTGTCTATGTAAATCCTGGTGTCGAGCATAAGCTGGGAATTCCTCTTGGGATGGGTATGAAGGATATAGAAGCTGCTATTAAGAAGAATCCTGATGCTAAGGCGATATTAGTAAATAACCCAACTTATTATGGTATTTGCTCTAATCTAAAAGGGATAGTAAAGCTAGCTCATGACCATGGTATGAGGGTTCTTGTTGACGAAGCCCATGGAGCACATTTTTACTTTGGCGAAGAGCTTCCAATTAACGCCATGGCTGCAGGGGCAGATATGGCTGCCGTTAGCATGCATAAATCAGGAGGCTCGCTAACTCAAAGCTCATTCCTTCTATGTGGAAAAGGTATTGATAGTGCTTATGTGCGCCAAATAATAAATCTAACACAGACAACAAGTGGATCATATCTTTTAATGGCTTCTTTAGATATTGCGAGAAAGCAAATGTATCTACATGGCAAGGAAATAGTGGCAAAGACTCTTGAATTAGCTGAGTATGCCAGAAATGAAGTAAATCGTCTGGGAGGTTATTTGGCATTTTCAAAGGAGCTTGTAAATGATGATACGATTTTTGACTTCGACCGCACTAAGCTATCGGTTAATACCACTTCTCTTGGTTTGGCAGGAATTGAAATAAGTGATTTATTACAGGAAGACTATGATATATTAATAGAATTTGGTGATATAGGAAATTTTCTTGCAGTAATATCAGCGGGTGACCGTGCCTCCACAATAGAGAGATTAATTTCAGCATTAGCAGATATAAAAAGACGTTACAGTAAGGACAAGACAGATATGCTTACCTATGAGTATATTAATCCTCATGTAGCTTTAACACCGCAAAAGGCTTTTTATAGTAATAAGAAAGAGATACCCTTAACTAAGAGTGCATCGTATATATCAGGAGAATTTATGATGGCTTATCCTCCGGGAATACCCATACTTGCACCTGGCGAAAGAATCACACAGGAGATTATCGATTATATCCTTTATGCAAAGGATAAGGGCTGTGTACTTACAGGACCCAAGGATATGACTTTAGAGAATATAAATGTTGTTATTGATGACTAGATGGAGGTGGATGCGTTGGAGCTATGGTATACTGAAAATCACACGGAGAATGTTAGATTCTCAACGAAAGTTAATAATCAGCTGGTAAGTCTACAAAGCGACTATCAGCATATAGCTATACTTGAGACAGAAGAGTTTGGCAAAATATTAACTTTAGACGGATATCTTATGGTTACAGAGAAGGATGAATTCATTTATCACGAGATGATAGTTCATGTTCCGATGGCTACAAACCTAGATATAAAAAAAGTTCTTGTTATCGGAGCCGGAGACGGCGGTACAATCAGAGAGCTTGTTAGGTATCCGGGGATTGAGCGGATTGATATGGTAGAAATAGATTCTATGGTTGTAGAGGTATGTAAAACTCATTTAAAGCAAACAGCCTGTAGCTTAGATGATCCAAGAGTAACCATTTATTATGAGGATGGCTTAAGATATATTAGAAATATTGATAATGAATATGATTTGATATTGGTAGATTCCACCGATCCCTTTGGGCCTGGTGAAGGCTTATTTACCAAAGAGTTTTATGGTAACTGCTATAAGGCCTTAGGTGATAAAGGAATATTGGTAAATCAACAGGAGAGTACATTTTATGGCTCTTATCTGGATGTTATGCAAAGATCCCATAAAAAGATAAAAGATACTTTTAAGGTCTGCAAGGTCTATCAGGCTCATATACCTACCTATCCATCGGGTTTCTGGCTGTTTGGATTTGCATCAAAGTATTATGACCCTATAAAGGATATACAGGCAGAAGATTGGAACAAGCTAGGATTAAAGACCAAATATTATAATACAAGCTTACATTTAGGAGCCTTTGCCTTACCGAACTACGTTAAAGAACATTTAAATGAGATAGACTAAAGAAAAATCTGCACATTCAGTATTAATATGTGCAGATTCTTTATATAAAATATTTCTATCGTCCCATGGGATTATACCAAGGAATAAGACCATCCTCAAGTGCTACATCAAAAGTGGGTATTGTGGGTGCTTTACCTCCATATCGCCAATAATAACTGGGAGCATAAAGAACATCATTTGCGTCTTTCTTTTCAAAATTATCTGTATTTACAGTGGAATCCTCTCCAGCCCTAACTTTTCTGGCAACAATTATTGTCCTATAATTCGAAAGCTCATAGGAGCAAGTGGATAGGGTTAGAATTTGATCATCATCATTAATATCTATATCATCCATATAAAATAATGAACGTACTCTTATTTGATATATGTATTCCATAAAATCTCTATTACTTGCAAAATTAGATTTTACAAAGGGGAAGAAATCATCCCTATCATTATTACCCGGCGTTATATATACAGAAAAAACCTTCCACAGTGCTTCGTCATATATAGTATCGAAGCTTATAATCGGATGCTCTTTCAGAAAATCCAAATTATTATATTCCAGTAGATAATGGAACATGTCATCAGAGGAGGTCATATTATGTCCATGAATTACGAGATTTTTCGAATTACTTTCTACTGATGAGGAGCAGTCCAGGAATATACTGCCTGCTTTTAAGTAATCATGAGTATCCCAGGCCTTTTCAAGATAGTATTCAGGATCACTAGCATCAGATTGTACAACAACATAGTCGATTTTACTATCATTTTCACCATTAATATTGTCAAGTCGAATCCATCCCTTAACATCCTCATTTACTTTAAGTAGATTCCCAAACTTTCTTAACCGCCCCATCTCATCCCTGTTAGGATCGGGAGTAGGAGTAGGTGTAGTATTGTCAATAGAGTTGGATTGAGATACTGAATTTTTATCTTTGGCTATTTCGTTATTATCTAATATATTATCTGGTTCTTGGACCAACGCCTCATATTGATATAAATCCTTGGCTTTTTCAATAGACTTTTTTAATTTATAAGGCTGTATTAAAACTTCATTTATGAATAGCAGAAGAAATACGAAAAATCCGATAGTAAATAGAATTCTTAGTCCACGAATAATTAATTTTTTTATCTTTTTCTTCTTTATAGCTGTTTCATCGATAATCAATTCTTCATCAAAAACTTCAATATCTCCATCAGAAACTTCTATATCTTCATTAGAAACTTCTATATCTTCATCAGAAACTTCTATAATATCTACATCAGAAATTTCATTATCTGCTATTACTACACATGTATCGTCAAGAACATTGTTATCTTCCTCAGGAATGGTATTCTCATGTGTTTCATTTTTATTATTTGACATATAAAAATCCTTTCTAATAAGATCAGTCTTGCCCTATAATTATACAACTTAGGAATAAGTCAGTAAAGCTATAAATAAATTAATATGAGGGATATAGATAGGATGATTTAATTGCTGCGAAAAAGATTAGATTTTAAGTTTTTTATTTGTTTATTGTTACTTCTTTTGTTTACAATTATTAATTTTATCAGCTTAAAAAACTACTATGATGAGATGTTTAATCCTAATATAATAAGTAATGATAATTTTGAGGATAAGCTAAGGAAGGAGAATAATAATGTAGGTTTAACTAAAGAAAACGAAAATCTAACAATACAAGAAAAGGAAGAGCCTAAAAAGCCAAAACTTAATTCTTTGTCTGCCTTGCTTATGGATGGAGAAAATAAGAGAGTGCTGTATGAGGTGAACGGCTATCAAGAAATGCCCATGGCCAGTACAACTAAGATTATGACATGCATTATTGCCCTCGAACAGGGTAATATGGAGGATGTAGTGACTGTGTCCTCCTATGCTGCCAGTATGCCTGATGTCCAGCTGAATATTAGATCTGGAGAGCAATATTATCTGAAGGACTTGATGTATTCCTTGATGCTTCAAAGTCATAATGATGTGGCAGTAGCCATAGCAGAGCATATAGGAGGTTCTGTGGAGGGCTTTGCTACTATGATGAATGATAAAGCAAGAGAATTAGAATGCAACAATACTAATTTTGTTACTCCTAACGGACTCGATGCCGAGGGGCATTATACAAGTGCAAGAGATTTAGCTGTTATTTCATCATATGCTATTCAAAACAAGGATTTTATAGATATAACAAACACCTCATCATATCAATTTAAAGAGCTAAGGAATGGTCGAAGTTTTTCAGTGTCAAATAAGAATAAATTTTTATACATGATGGATGGTGCTATAGGAATTAAGACAGGGTTTACCGGTAAAGCAGGTTATTGCTTCGTAGGAGCAATAAAGAGACTAGACAGAACATTAATATCAGTAGTCTTAGGCTGTGGCTGGCCACCTAGTAAAAATCTAAAATGGACTGATACAAAACGTCTTATGACATATGGAATAGAGAACTACGAAAAGAAACAAATATTTGAAAATAAGGATTTTGAACCTGTATATGTAGACAATGGTCAAACAAGTCATATAGGTTTAGCTATGGAAGGAGATTTAAATCTGCTTCTTAGTGATAGTGAGAATGTAAGAATCGAATACAATGTTCCTCATACTTTATCTGCCCCACAGGAGGAAGGAAATGTAGTGGGGTCTGCTAAGTATTATATTGATGATAATTTATATGCTGATATCCCAATATACACAACTGATGAAAGCAGAAAAATTGATTATAAATTTTGCCTTATAAGAATTATTAAACTCTGGAGCCAACAATACTAAAAATAGAATTAAGTGTGATTTTAATCAATGAAATTTACACAAACTATTATTATCTAATACTTGATTAATAGGTATTAATTTGATATAAATAATTTATATAATGCATTTTGGATATTATGATTAATAAACAAATGTATAAACAATAAAAAACTATAAGAAGATGAGGTGTAACAATGGCAAAAAAAATTACTGATAAGGTTACATGGGTAGGCAAAGTAGATTGGGAATTAACACATTTTCATGGGCATGAGTATTCTACCTCAAAGGGATCATCCTACAATTCATATCTTATTAGAGATGAAAAAACAGTATTATTAGATACAGTTTGGCTTCCCTACGATCAGGAATATGTAGCAAATCTAAAAAAGGAAATTAATTTAAATAAGATCGATTATATTATTGCCAATCATAATGAAATTGACCATAGCGGTGCTTTAGCAGAACTTATGCGTGAGATACCTAATACCCCCATATACTGTACTGCAAATGGAGCAAAGATAATTAAAGGACATTATCATCAGGACTGGAATTTTGTTACCGTAAAAACAGGTGATACCTTGAACATAGGTGAATCTACACTTACATTTGTTGAGGCTCCCATGCTTCATTGGCCTGACACAATGATGACCTATATGTCAGGTGAGAATATCCTCTTTAGTAATGATGCCTTTGGACAGCATTATTCAACTGAACTCCTATATAATGATAATGTTGATAATAGTGAGCTTTTTGCAGAAGCCATTAAGTATTATGCTAATATTCTAACTCCCTTTAGCAAATTCGTGACCAAGAAGATTAATGAGGTATTAAGTTTTAATCTACCACTAAATTTGATATGCCCAAGCCACGGCGTTATATGGAAAAACAACCCTGCTCAAATCGTTGAAAAATATCTTGATTGGGCTAATGATTACCAAGAAAATCAGATTTCTATAATATATGATACAATGTGGGAATCAACGAGAAAAATGGCAGAGGCCATAGCCGATGGAATAAATAAGACGGATCCTAATGTTACTATAAAGCTATTCAATGCCTCAAAAGAAGATAAGAACGATCTCATAACCGAGATATTCAAATCAAAGGCAATTCTCTTGGGGTCCTCAACAATAAACAATGGTCTATTACATTCTATTGGTGGACTTCTAGAGATGGTAAAGGGAATGAAATTTAAGAATAAAAAAGCTGCTGCTTTTGGCAGCTACGGCTGGAGCGGTGAATCAGTAAAGCAATTAACAGAAAAGTTAAAGGATGCCGGCTTTGATGTCGTAAAAGATGGTATTAGATCTCTTTGGGTGCCAGATGGCGATGAGATAACAAAGCTCAGCGAATATGGTAAGTCATTAGTAGAGTTGTTGAAGTAAGAATTGTAATTAGTCTATCAATAGCTACTAAAAAAATATAATTTTAACTTTTGCATAAATTTCTCATAAAACATGTAACCTTTTTGCTTTCTATCTCGTTTATATAGTAGAGACTAGAAACCTTTCATGGAGAGCAATAAAAAGGTGGTGTTTTATGAGAAATTTTATGATTAGATATAAGGCTAATAAGTTTAGACGATTTGTAAACGGATTAATCTTTGCAATGCTATCCCTAGTAGCAATATTCTTATGTGTATATTTTCTTAAGGAAAAATCTGCTACAAGATTAGAGATAATACTTCCGTTTGTTCTATCCATAATAAGTATGTTATTTGGATTTGTATCAATGTTTAAAACTGTACCTGGTACTGATTAAGAAATTAAAACCCGAAATACTTTATACTATTATTATATGAAATATCCTCTACCAGCTTCTTAAGTACCTTTAAATCTCTGGGGAATCTTCCTGTCTCTACCATTGTTCCGAATATATCACATAGGATTCGTCTGAAATATTCATGTCTTGTATAGGATAAAAAGCTTCTGGAATCTGTAAGCATTCCAACAAAATTACTTAACAGAGACGTGCTTGATAGGGTGGTAAGGTGTTCCCTCATACCATGCTCATGGTCATTAAACCACCAAGCAGAACCATGCTGAAGCTTTCCAATTGCCGTATCAGCCTGAAAGCATCCCATAACTGTATCTATAGCTGCATTGTCTATTGGATTAAGTGAATAGAGGATGGTTTTTGGTAGCTGATTAGTAGCATCTAGTGCATTAAGGAAATCTGCCAACTGTGCGGATGAATTTCTGCTATCATCAATGCAGTCATAACCTGTATTTGGACCTAAAATCTCATACATACGTTTATTGTTATCTCTTTTTGCTCCATAATGAAGCTGCATGACCCAATTTAGTCTATGGTTTACCCTTCCTAAGAACAATAAGCAAGCAGTCTTGAACTTTAGTACTTCCTTTTCAGAAAGGATATCTCCAGCTAGGCGCTTATTAAATATAGCCTCAACCTCATCAGCAGAAGCAGGATAGTACATAACAAAATCTAATCCATGGTCGGAGGTTTTGCATCCGACACTATTAAAGAATTCCATACGCATATTTAAGGCTTCACAAAGAGTAGTGAAGCTATTTATGTTGACATTACTTACCGATGAAAGCTTATTCAAATATTCTACAAATCCTGGTTTTTCTATATTTAAAGCCTCATCTGGGCGAAGAGCAGGAAGAACCTTTGTTTCAAAGGAT
>JAQVQL010000306.1 GCA_028701595.1 Herbinix sp. | reverse complement strand
TAAAGTATTGCTCATGGTAAAATTCATCCTTTGCGTAAAAGTTTTCTTATATTTTACCATAAATGTGATACAAATACTTATAACATAGGGCCTTATTAGTGCGAAAAATATTTAATCCTCAAAGCTGATTTGGTACCTGGTACCAAGTAAATTCGTCAATTTTCACGGTTCTACTCAGATCCGGGTGGTGTTACATTTGCATCAGTAATCGTAAATTTCTCATCCTTGTAAATAACTTTTCCTTTAATAGCATTTATATAGACACCAGATGCTATTTCATCAAAGCTATAGACCATATGATCCTCAAATGTAAGTCCATCATCAAAATAAAAGAATTTTATCATACCAAAGCCTATATTATCACTATAAGTGTAATCAGAAAAAACTTCAGGAATATCGGCTACCAAGGGATATTCATACTGTCCGTGAGTCATCGGCTCTACAAGTACTGTTTCGGTCAAATCCTCACGCTTAGCATCATATATACTGACCTTAACCCAGTTATCTCGTATATTACCTTCTAATTTATCAATTTCTATGCTTTTATCAATAGTATCATCAATATCAACGCCTATATTATCCTGATTATTTTGTGCTTTATCATCATCGAAATTAGCTTCAGTAGTATTCAAATCTTCTTTACTATCTTCTACTTTATCAACATTTGAAGGAATCGTTTCTATACGATTTGGATTAATTACATAATTAATAAAACCAATAACTAACATAGCAAGAACAATTATGCCTGTCATTATAAGAATTTTTTTACTTCTATTCATAAGAACTCCTTTTTAAATGGTACCTGGTACCAAATCAGTCTGTACCTGGTACCAAACTACAAATCAAAATGTTCCTTTATAGTCTCTGCTATTATTTCAGGTGCAATATTAGTATTATTTATTTTTATGTAATTTATAAATGGCATCTCACCTTCATATGAGTTCAGGCGATATTTATTCTCAAGTCTTCTAAATCTTTCCTCAGATTGTTCAAGGTTGCGTTTTGTAGGCTTATGTAGTAGTCGATTAGGTGTCTTATTTCTCTCGATTCGCACATCAAAATCAGCTTCCAGCTCTACATAATATATATCCGCACCTTTATCAGTAAATATCCTTGTTACCATGTCAATATAGTCCCAGTCTTCCTGCATATCCAGTGCCCACATAAATGTAAATATAAGTCCATCCAAATCACTTCCAGCCACAGCCTCAAATATTTCCTTACGAAGTAGCGCAACCAAGCGTTTACCCTCTTGATTGCTATAACTAAAGAAGTTAGAAACCAGCTCAATGGTCATATGATTATGAAACAATTTCAAATCGGTGATTTTCGCCAACTCCTGCCCTACTGTCATCTTACCTACAGCATGGGGCCCAAATACTATCACAAGCTTCATCAAAAGCCTCCTCACTGCTACCAGGTACAGACCGAATTGGTACCAGGTACCGTACCTGCTGCCATAAAAGCAATATTACACCTCACTGCAACTACTAATAATAATATTTCTTAATTTTCTAGTTATTGTAATAGTACCGGCATCTTTCTTTTGAGTCATAAATATGAAATTCAAATGATCAGTCGGGCAATTAGCAAAATAACAACCAAGCCAGCCATCCCATCCATATTCATATGGGCTTCCAATGGTTCCAGCTCCCGTCACGTCTGTAAGGACTCTCATAAGGTTGCCATAGCTATGGCCTTCTAACTCATACCAAGATTTAAATCCCTTTTGCTGTTCTGCGTTTAAGGATTTTGTGCTCATATACTGTACTGTTCTTGGATGCATTATGCGCGACCCTTCATAGCTTCCGCCATTCATAAGCATTAGTGAAAACCTTGCATAATCATCAATAGTAGAAACCAGTCCTGCTCCACCGGCTTCATAGGCAGGCTCTTTATCCATGTTTTTTTTGATACCCAGATGACTACCAAGATATTGAGTTAATCCTCCCTTACCGTCTGCCATATAGGTATTAGCAAGACGCTCTTTCTTTTCTGTAGGTACATAAAATGCCGTATCCTTCATTCCCAAAGGTTCAAAAATCTCCTTTTTCAGAAATTCTCCATACTTCATTCCACTTACTATTTCAATTACAGCCGCAAGCACATCTGCACTGGTTCCATATGCCCAATATTCTCCCGGATGAAAAGCCAGAGGACATTCTCCTAATTTATTAGCTATTTCTATGGTGCTTAATTCATTTTCTGAGAATAGTTTTTTGTCAATTTCTTCAAAAACCTTTGATGCAGCCTTACCGGCCTCATCTTCTCCACCGTAAAGAAGTCCTGATGTCATATTTAATAGATCTTTTATTCGCATTTCTCGTCTGACAGGAACCAAGGTTTTGTTCTCAGCTACTAGTTGATTACGAAAGCCCTCCAAATAGCTGGCAACAGGCTCGTATAAATCAATCTTCCCTCTCTCTAGCAGTATCATGGCAGCAGCTGAAGTAATCGGCTTCGTCATGGAATACAGTCTAAATATAGTGTCTCTCGTAATTAGATTCTTCTCCTCTTTGGACGCCATACCATCCTCATGATAGAATATTTCTTTACCATTTTTAAAAATCAGCAAATTAGCTCCGGGAATTTCATTATTTTCAATTGCTGTACGAATTGCATTTTTAATATTTAAGGCTTCTGTATTATTTAACATATCATTTATACCCCTTTCCTATTAGTCTATTCTCACTCTGCAATATCACACAAGGTTGCATCAATATACTCCACAAGTAGCTCTCGAGGCACACATAGCTGGTAACCTCTGACACCAGCACTTACAGTGATTTCATCAAAAAGAATCGCCGTCTCATCCATATAAATAGGATACTTCTTCTTCATGCCTATCGGTGAGCAGCCTCCACGTATGTATCCAGTTACTGCTAGGATGTCCTTAACATGAAGCATTTCAATCTTCTTGTCACCAGTTACCATTGCTGCTTTCTTTAGATTTAATTCCAATGCAACAGGAATACAAAATACCACGATTCCGATTCTATCACCTTTAGCAACTAAGGTTTTAAAGACCTGCTCTTTGGGCATTCCAATTTGCATTGCAACATGCTCTCCACTAAGGTTGTCTTCATCGACTTCATATTCCATCGCATTGTAAGGTATTCCCGCCTGATCCAACAGTCTCATCGCATTTGTCTTATTCATATAGCTGCTTCCTTCTCTTCTTGGTAGCTGGTACCAATTCAGTCTGTACCTGGTACCAATTCAGTTGTACCTGGTACCAACTGTTCATGTAGTGGCTTTCGTAGCTTCTTTCTAGTGACCTCCACCAATCCTAAG
>JAQVQL010000042.1 GCA_028701595.1 Herbinix sp. | reverse complement strand
GCATATATTTAACTGAGTATGACGGTCCCAGAGTCCGAAAGGTTCATGTAAAAATTGTTGAGGGATAAGGAGATTATAATGTCAGTTGCTATAAAGAAAAGCATCAAGGTGTTGCAAAATATTAGGATTGAAGAGGGCGTATATGATTTGCGGCTAGAGGCAGGGGATATGGCCATGGATGCCTCCCCCGGACAGTTCATATCATTATATTGTGATGATGGTGGAAGACTGCTTCCAAGACCCATAAGCATATGCGAGATCGATAAGGAGACAGGGAATATACGTCTGGTTTACCGGGTTGTGGGCAATGGAACAAGAGAATTTGCAGGGCTAAAGCAAGGAGAGCTAATAGATTGTATCGGTCCCCTAGGGAAAGGCTTTACTCTCGAAGGAAAGAAAGCTCTTATCATAGGAGGGGGAATCGGTATACCTCCGTTACTAGAGCTAGCAAAGCAGCTGAAGTGTGAGAAAAGCATTGTACTTGGCTTTAGGGATGTAACATTTTTGGACAAGGATTTTGAAAGCTATGGTAAGGTATATATATCTACTGAGGATGGAAGCGTAGGGACAAAGGGAAATGTCATAGACGCGATTAAGGCCAATAATCTTGAGGCGGATATCATATATGCATGTGGTCCCACCCCCATGCTTAAGGGTGTAAAGGAATATGCAGGGTCAAATAATATAAGGGCTCAGCTATCCTTAGAGGAGAGAATGGCTTGCGGTATTGGTGCCTGTCTTGCATGTGTATGTAAGTCAACTGAAGTAGACCATCATACCAATGTGAATAACAAGCGAATATGTAAGGAAGGTCCAGTATTTTATGCTGATGATATAGTTTTGTAGTATAAGTTATTATAGGCTTATGTGGATATCAATATAGGACATTAGAAATAGTACTACTCTCGACTACAAGAAGAAAGATATAGGAAAGAAAAAGCATGAAGGATAATAATATAAAAGGGAATAATGAAATTAATAAAGATATATGTATGAAGGTTAATATAGCTGGAATAGAATTTAAGAATCCGGTCACCACCGCTTCAGGAACCTTTGGCTCCGGTATGGAATACAGCGATTATGTGGATTTGTCAAGACTTGGTGCTGTTACGACTAAAGGGGTATCTATTACTGCCTGGTACGGGAACCCCACGCCAAGAATAGCAGAAACCTATGGCGGAATGCTAAATGCCATCGGACTTCAAAATCCTGGTGTGGATGTATTCATACAAAGAGATCTACCATTTTTAAAAACATATGATACTAAGATAATAGTAAATGTGGTTGGTAAGACAGCGAAGGAGTATTGCCAGGTGGTAGATAGGCTTTCTGATTGTGATGTGGACATGCTGGAAATCAACATATCATGTCCCAATGTTAAAGAGGGCGGAATCGCCTTCGGACAGGATCCAAAACGCGTTGAGGAAATAACATCCTTGGTTAAGTCACATTCCAGAAAACCCATCATAATTAAGCTTAGTCCTAATGTTACGGATATAGCAACTATTGCAAAGGCAGCAGAGGCTGGAGGAGCAGATGCTATTTCCCTGATTAATACACTGACAGGTATGAAGATAGATATAGAAAGAAGGACATTTCTCCTGGCTAATAAAATTGGCGGATTATCAGGTCCAGCCATAAAGCCCATAGCAGTTAGAATGGTGTATCAGGCTGCAAATGCAGTGAAGATTCCTATTATAGGCATGGGCGGAATAATGGAAGCATGTGATGCCTTGGAGTTTATTATGGCAGGGGCTACTATGGTGGCTGTAGGTACGGCAAATTTTATCAATCCAAGAGCAACAGAAGAAGTTATTGAGGGTATAGAAGACTATATGGTAAGGAATAATATTAAGGATGTAAATGATTTAATTGCTTGCGTAAGATAAGGCTTAATAATATAATTAATAAACTGGAGGGAATTATGGAACAATATAAACAGGAGTTTATTGAGTTTATGGTTGATTGCGGTGTGCTTAAATTCGGAGACTTTGTAACAAAGAGCGGAAGAAAAACCCCCTTCTTTATAAACACCGGATTTTATAGAACCGGCTCACAGCTTCGTAAGCTGGGCGAATACTATGCAAGGGCAATTAATGAGAAATTTGGACTGGACTTTGATATATTATTCGGACCTGCATATAAGGGAATTCCTTTGGGAGTTGCCGCATCTATGGCTATAAGTGAGCTTTATGATAAAGAAATCAGATACTGTTCCAACCGGAAAGAGGTAAAGGATCATGGAGATAAAGGAATCCTTCTTGGCTCGCCGATTAATGATGGTGACAGAATAATTATTATTGAGGATGTGACAACAGCAGGCACCTCCATACAGGAAACCATGCCAATACTGAAAGCGCAGGTTGCGCATGCCCAAGGTGATGTAAAGGTATTGGGACTGGTTGTTTCTGTTGATAGAATGGAACGAGGTAAGGGAACACAAAGTGCTCTTAAGGAAATGGAAGACACATATGAATTTGCCACCACTGCCATAGTAACTATGGATGAGGTGGTTGAACATCTTTATAATAAACCCTATAAGGGGAATATAATTATTGACGATCAATTGAAGAATTCAATAGATTTATATTATCAACAATATGGCCCTGAGAGATCATAATTTAAGGAGGAATAATCATGATGGAGAAAATCTATAAAACAATGAAATCCGTTGGTGTTTGGAACTTAGTACTTGGTATTGTTCTAATTCTATCGGGCGCGGCAGCAGGTATATTTCTTATCGTTAATGGTGGAAAGCTACTAAAGAAAAAGTCGGATCTTTTATTCTAGAAGTTTTTGACTGCAATATATGACAGCATAAGATATGAGGAATATGAATGAAAACACATGATTTTTATTATGACCTACCACAGGAGCTGATTGCACAGGATCCTTTGGAAGATAGGTCAGGCTCAAGACTATTGGTACTTAATAGGACTTCGGGTGAATTTGAGCATAGAATATTTAGTGATATTAAAGCATACCTAGAGAAGGGTGACTGTTTGGTGCTTAATAACACCAAGGTTATTCCGGCACGCCTTATCGGAGAAAAGGTAAGTAAATCAAGCGAAACTAGTACAGATGAAGATATTCATGGCGCCAAAATCGAGCTGCTACTGCTAAAAAGAAAAGATAATGATATATGGGAGACCTTGGTTAAGCCAGGAAAGAAGGCTAAACCGGGATCTATAATAGCATTTGGAAATGGTCTTCTTACAGGTGAAATCCTTGATGTTGTAGAGGAAGGCAATCGTTTGGTGCGGTTTACCTATGACGGGATATTTGAAGAAATATTAGATGAGCTTGGTCAGATGCCTCTACCTCCATATATAACCCACGTGTTGGCTGATAAGAACAGATACCAGACTGTGTATGCCAAATATGAGGGTTCTGCAGCAGCTCCCACGGCAGGACTTCATTTTACTCGTGAGCTATTGGAGGAAATAAAAGCTATAGGTGTAGATATAGCATATGTGACTTTACATGTGGGACTGGGTACATTTCGTCCCGTTAAGGTGGAAAATGTTCTAGAGCACCAGATGCATTCAGAATACTATCAAATACTGCAAGAGGAAGCCAACAAGATAAACTCAGCCAAGAAGAATGGTGGAAGAATAATCTGTGTGGGAACCACAAGCTGCCGAACACTTGAATCATCATCTGACGAGGAAGGTAATATTAAATCAGGTACAGGTGATACCTCAATATTTATCTATCCTGGCTACCGCTTTAGGGTGATGGATGGCTTGATAACTAATTTTCATCTACCAGAATCAACACTATTAATGCTGGTATCAGCATTTGCTAGCAGAGAAAGCATATTAAGAGCTTACAATGAAGCAGTGGAGGAGCGCTATCGTTTCTTTAGTTTTGGTGATGCCATGCTTATTATTTAAATGGTATTGACTTTTCTCATTTAGTCAGTTAAGATATGTAGAATAATAAATCGAAAAAACTATGAAGGTGAATTAGTAGGATATTTCTTCCCCACAGAGAGGATGCGTCATCGGCTGAAAATGCATCCGGGGTTCAGACTTATTACGAAATTCGGCACTGGAGTTGTCTCTAAGAAATCATCAGGAATAACTGCTGATAAAGAGAGGCCGGATATGTTCCGTTAGCACATTTGAGAAGCCATTAATATATATTAAGGCTTGAATCTGGGTGGTACCACGATGCTTTCGTCCCTTGCGGACGGGAGCTTTTTTTGTAATTATAATTAGTTGAGGAGGATAAATCCTCCGTTATAGTTTATGGAAATTTATAATTAGAGTAGGAGGATAAATCCTCCGTTATAAGTAATGAAAAATTTATATTTAGTTGAGGAGGATTGGAATGTTAGAGAATCTAGAAAAAATTAAGCAACAATTTAGTGAAGAGCTTAATGCAGTTAATTCAAATGCAGAGCTTGAGAAAATCAGGGTGTCCTTCCTTGGTAAGAAGGGATTGGTAACGGAGCAGCTGAAAAATCTCCGTGATTTGACTCCCGAGGAGAAAAAGACAGCTGGTATGCAGGTGAATAAGCTAAAGAATGAGATTGAGCAAGCAATCGTCGAGTATCAAAAGACCCTGGAAGAGAAGGAATATCTTCAGGAAATCGAGAATTCTGAGCACTATGACTATACCATACCCGGAGGAAGAGGTGCAGGAACCCTTCATCCCATATCGATTGTTCAGAAACAAATCGAGGACATCTTTAAGACGATGGGCTTTATTATAGAGGATGGGCTTGAGATTCAGACAGAGTACAATAACTTCGAGGCCGTTAATATTCCGAAGAACCATCCCGCTAGAGATATGCAAGACACTTACTATTTAGATAATGGCCAGCTATTAAAGACTCATACATCTGCAGCTCAGAACGCTATTATGAAGAAATATGGTGCTCCAAAGACAGGGGAGCCCTTAAGAGTTTTATTTCCCGGAAGATGCTTTAGAAATGAGAACCTAGATGCCAGTCATGAGAATACATTCTTCCAACTGGAGGGGATAATGATTGGTGATGATATATCAATATCAAACCTAATCTATTTCATGAAGGTATTACTATCTGAGGTGTTTGAAAGAGATGTAAAGGTAAGACTAAGACCAGGATTTTTCCCCTTCGTAGAACCGGGCTTTGAGCTGGATATAAACTGCGAAATCTGTGAGGGTAGTGGATGCCCAACCTGTAAGCATTCAGGATGGCTTGAGCTATTGCCCTGTGGTATGATTCATCCGAATGTACTTCGCATGGGAGGAATTGATCCTGATAAATACACAGGCTTTGCTTTTGGCCTTGGCTTAACAAGACTTGCCATGATGAAGTACAATATTAAAGACATTCGTCTGTTCAATAGCGGCAATATAAAGCAGCTTAGACAGTTTACACGATAGGAGGGAAGTTATCATGTTAATATCAATGAATTGGATTTCAGAATTTACAGATCTTAGCGGAGTGGACATGAAGGAGCTTATTAATCGATTTACCTTATCTACTGCCGAGGTTGAAGATATATTTGAGATGGGTAAAAACATCAAGGATGTAGTTGTAGGAAGGATTATAGAGATTAACAACCATCCCAACTCACAGAAATTACACCTTGTAAAGGTGGATATAGGTAGTGAAGTGGTAGAGGTAGTCTGCGGTGCACCTAACGTATTTGTGGGGGCAGTTGTTCCCTTTGCAAAGCTTGGCGGTCGTGTCGGAGATTTAGAAATTAAAGAGGTTCCAATAGCTGGAGTTGTCAGCTGTGGTATGTGCTGCTCTGAGAAGGAGCTTGGAATAAGTGATGATCATTCAGGCCTTATGATTATTGAAGAGGATTATCCTCTAGGTACCGACATTAAGGAGTTCATGCAGCTAGAGGACATTGTATTTGAAGTAGATAATAAGTCACTTACTAATCGTCCCGATCTCTGGGGGCATTATGGAATTGCTAGAGAAATTGCTGTCCTTAATAAAAGGCCCTTAAAGCCACTAGAAGTAGCTGATACAAGTATGTATAAAGACTTAACATCCATCGATCTTGAGGTCCTTGATAATCAAAGAACATATCGCTTCAGCTGTATTACCATGGATAATATTAGGAAGAAAAAATCTCCGATTAATATGAGGATTCGTCTGACCTATTGTGGTATGCGTCCTATAAATCTCCTTGCTGACCTAACTAATTACCTTATGATGGAGATTGGACAGCCGATGCATGCCTATGACAACAGAAAGGTAAAGGATATAAGAGTTAAGACATTTTCAGAGCCTTTCGAATTCTTAACCCTAGACGAGCAAACAAGAAAGATTGATTCAGATACCTTGATGATTTGTGACTCTAAGGAGCCTATAGGCATAGCAGGAGTTATGGGTGGGGAGCTATCCTCCATATCTGATGATACTAGCTCAGTGCTACTTGAGTCTGCTAACTTTGACGGTGCCGGCGTCCGCAAATCCGCAACTAGGATGGGACTAAGAACAGATGCCAGCTCCAGATACGAGAAAACATTAGATCCGGAAATGACAGTGATAGCTATAGAGCGTTTCATGAAGCTATTAATGGATATTGATCCTGGAGTCAAGGTGACTTCAAGCCTTACAGATTCATATGTACAGCGTTATGACAGTATTACCATTGATTTTGATAAGGCATATGTGGATAAATACACAGGTATAGATATTTCCTCGGACATGATTGAGGAGACCTTATCTGCTCTTGGATTTGAAGTGAGTAGAAAGGGAGATTCCTTTAGTGTTCTAGTTCCCTCATGGCGTGCTACTAAGGATGTTTCCTTGAAGGCAGATATAGTCGAGGAGATTACTCGTATCTATGGATATGCTAATTTTGATATCTACTCCACCAAGAGCCTTCTTTCACCTATACGCCATAGTGTGGAAAGAGACAATGAATATAGGATGAAGGTGTTGCTATCAGATAAGTATGATATGAATGAGGTTCACAGCTATATCTGGTATGAAAATAAGATTAATAAGGAATTGGGCATTCATACCGAGCCAAATATAAGAATAGTAAACTCAGTTACAGCTGAGAATGACACTATTCGCTCCACAATCATTCCAAGCTTGCTTGGCTTTGTGTATAAGAACGTAGATGGAAGTCCCGAGATGGGAATGTATGAGATCGGCCGTGTTGCAGATGGACTAACCAAGGACGGCCTATGTAATGAGAAGAAACGCTTAGGTATAGTAATTGCAAGCAAATTACTTAACGAGAAGGAAGTATTCTTTAAGCTAAAGGAAGCTATAGAGCAGGTAATCTTGGATATAAAGAATATTACCCCAGTATTCCTAGAGAATAACACAATTAATAAATATAATTATGTTCATCCTATTAATTCAGCAGGTATAAAACTAAAGGATCAGGAGATCGGATATTTATCAGCTCTTAATCCTAAAATCAGAAATAATATAGACAAGAAGCTGAATGTAGCATTTGCAGAGATTGATATTGACGATATGGATACCATAGATACTGCAGCCCTTGAATATAAAGAAGTATCCAAGTATCCCGGTGTAACCGTAGACCTAAGCCTTCTTGTAAAGAAGGACGTTCGCTATGATACACTATCAAGATATATCGACATGTATCCATGCCAGTACCTTGACAGATACTATCTTGTAGATATATTCGAGGATGAAAAGCTTCAGGACATGAAGAGTGTTACTGTTCGCTTCGAATTTGTATCCATGGACCGCACACTAGAAAGCAACGAAATTCAAAACATGGTAGACGGCCTACTGACCATACTGAAAGGTAAAAACATCGAACTGAGATAATCCGCAGGTACCAGGCACCAACCCAATTTTCTGCCCCAGCAGGTGCCTGGTACCATTTTTGGAATATTTTAACTGGTCCCTGTATATTAATTTTCTGAAAGGGTGAAAGCTGGAAGAAAAGATGAAGCATATAGGGACCAATTCTATTGAGACAATGAGGCTGATACTTCGCAAATTCAGACCTGAGGATACATTTGATATGTATAAGAACTGGGCTAGTGATATAGAGACTTTAAGATATCTACCATGGGGACCCCATAGTGATGTAAATGTGACTCATAGGCGAATATTAAGCTGGGTCGATAATTATGAGCAAGCAAATGTGTATAACTGGGCTATATATTTAAAATCCGACAGACAGGTAATTGGCTCTATCAGTGTAGAGATGACCAATAATAAGGAGAAGAGCTGTGAGGTAGGATATTGTATAGGCAAGAGCTATTGGGGAAGAGAACTAGTATTGGAGGCACTAAGGGCGGTTATGCATTATCTTTTTTATGAAGTAGGATATAGGAAGATATTTGCAAAACATGATACGTATAATATTGCATCCGGTAGAGTTATGCAAAAGGCAGGGATGCATTATGAAAAAACCATAGTTGATGCCGGTCGAAGACGAGATGGAAGCCTGTATAATCTGGATATGTATGTGAAATATTATTATGATTGAATATTTTCGTATATTTTGCTAATATATTCTTATAAGTTAACAGAACATAATACAAGCATGAACCACTACTATATTTAAAAACTAAAGGAAAGAGGGAAATTATATGTTGAAGGAATTTAAGAAATTCGCACTTCGCGGTAATATGATTGACTTGGCTGTAGGTATAATTATTGGTGGAGCTTTTAATTCCATCGTGAATTCTTTGGTAAATGACATTATTATGCCACTACTGGGAGTGTTTACAAAGAATATTAATTTTAAAGATTGGTTTATTGCCCTTGATGGATTGGATTATGCTACATTAGCAGAAGCTGAGGAGAAGGGAGCCGCTGTAGTAAAATACGGTCTATTCCTCTCAAACATATTAAACTTCGTTATTATGGCCTTCGTAGTATTTTTGATTATCAGATGGATAAACAAGTTAAGAAAGCCTGAAGCACCCGCAGCTCCTACTACAAAGAAGTGCCCTTATTGTTATTCGGATATTCATCTTGATGCGACGAAATGCTCACATTGTACCGCTGATGTCGCAAAATAAATCAGCATAAATGATATCAATTTATAAACACAACTAGGAACACGCGTGACTTAAGCCATGAGAGGTTCAAGCTAGAGTTATGAACAGAGAGGATTTTAATGAGAAAATTCAAGGGCTATATGGCAGGAGTAAATTTAGGTGGTTGGATATCGCAGTATCGCGATGCAAAAAAAGAGCATTTTGATTCCTTTATAACCGAAGCAGATATTGAACAGATTGCCGGTTGGGGTATGGACCATGTAAGGCTACCCATTGATTATATGGTGCTTGAGGATGATAAAAATCCTTTCATATATAGGGAAGAAGGCTTCTCATATGTGGACTCTTGTATCGGATGGTGTGAAAGGTATAATCTGAATATCATACTAGATCTTCATAGGGCCCCAGGATATGCCTTCTATTCGCTGAGTGACAATGAGCTTTTTGAGAATGAGCATATGCAAAAGCGATATATTAGGCTTTGGCAGGAATTTGCTAAGAGGTATTTAAGCTATGGAGATAATCTGGTATTTGAGCTTCTTAATGAAATAGTGGAGCCTAATAGTGACAGGTGGAATCAGCTTATTAAGAAGGCTGTGGCAGGAATTCGCGAGATTGACAGAGAACGCATTATCATTATAGGCGGTAACCATTATAATAGTGTAAACACACTTCATGAGTTGGACCGGTTAGAGGATGATAATCTGGTATATACCTTTCATTTTTATGAGCCGCACATCTTTACACATCAAAAAGCCGGATGGGAGCCTTTGCTTAAGGACATAGATGAAATTATGTATCCCTCAGGTAATGATATGTATAAGACCTACCTTTCAAAAACTGATAAATTCAAGAACCACTATGCCTTCGATAAAATCGTAGATAAGGAATACCTTCGAAGATATCTACAGCCTGCTCTTGACTTTGCCAAGGAGCGAAATTGTATTCTTTATTGTGGAGAGTACGGTGTAATAGAATATGCTCCCATAGAGGGAAACCTTAGATGGCATAAGGATTTTAGTGAATTACTTATTGAATATGGTATTGGCAGAGCTGTTTGGAACTACAAGCTTATGAGCTTTCCGATGGTGGATAAGGATTCTGCTGTCATTAACAAGGAGTTGATTGATATTGTTAGTGGAAAGTAGAAAAAGCTAAATCAAGACTGCCTAATATACCATTATATTTAAATTCATAATATACATAATCTTATGCTACAAGCAGATACTTTTGTTTGTGGCATAGTTTTTATCCTTATGTAACAACCCTAATCTTGTTACATAGAATAAGATAGGTGTTTGATATTGTATGCTTAACCATAAATTGATATAATCATGATAAGCGGATTTGATTCGATACCGAGGGTATTGGAGTTCCTAATCTGCTTTTCAATAGAATAGGATTAGAATTGGAGAGATATTATGCTTAAAGCTTTTTACCCAAAAAGAATCGCAGACTCACCTTATGTAATTGATTTTGATAATTTATATAAAGAGGGATATAGAGGAATTATCTTTGATATTGATAATACCTTGGTTGAGCATGGAGCAGATGCAAGCCCAAGGGCAATAGAGCTTATTGCACACCTACAAAAAATCGGCTTTAAGGTATGCCTGATTTCCAATAATAATGAGGAACGGGTTATTAGATTTAATAAAGATATTAATGTAAAGTATATTCATAATGCCAACAAGCCCGCTAAGAAGAGCTTTATCAGAGCAACAAAGCTTATGGATACTAGCATTAAGAACACTGTATTTATTGGAGACCAGCTCTTTACCGATATATTTGGTACTAATAGGATTGGGATGATGTCTTATTTTGTGAAGCCTATCGGTCCCAAGGAGGAGATACAGATTGTATTTAAGCGAAAGCTTGAAAGGATAGTCCTTAAGCATTATAGAAGAGATTTAAAAAGAGGAAAAATCAAATAGGTATAATGTATTTCACTTATATTCAAGGGGGCAAAAGATGTTAGCAGATAATATAATTTTAATTGGATTTATGGGATCGGGAAAGACTAGTGTAGGAAAAAAACTAGCCGAGAGTATAGGGTATGATTTCAAGGATACCGATGAAATGATTGTGTCAAGTGAAGGCAAAGAGATACAGGAAATTTTTCTTAAGCATGGGGAAGAGATGTTTCGCAAGCTTGAGTCAAGGCTTCTATTATCGATAATGGATACTTTGGAAATGACGGTGCTTTCTACAGGCGGTGGCATGCCCTTAAGAGATAAAAATGTTAACCTTTTGCGTCTTATGGGACAAGTTATATATCTACGGGCATCAACGAGCACGATAGTTGACAGATTATCTGATGATACTTCAAGACCGCTTCTTAAGGGAGAAAACCAACAGGAAAAGGTGGAGAGGCTTCTTGAGGAAAGAGATCCTATATATAAGAAAGCAGCGGCTATTATTATTGATACAGATGGTAAGAATATTGACGAAATCGTAAAGGAAATACTCGGAGAAAGAAGGAGGCTTAATGCATATGAAAATCTTAGTAATTAACGGTCCTAATTTGAACTTTCTAGGCATTAGGGAGAAAGGTGTATACGGTGACAGAAGCTATTCTGATTTAATAGACCTAATAAATAAAAAGGCAGAGGAGCTTAATATTGAAGTCGAGACCTTTCAAAGTAATGGAGAGGGTGAAATAATTGATAGAATTCAAAGGGCATATAATGAGAAGGTGGATGGAATTGTTATTAATCCTGCGGCTTATACTCACTATAGCTATGCCATAAGAGATGCACTGGCAAGCATAAGCCTTCCTAAGATAGAGGTTCATATTTCGAATATTCATCAAAGGGAAGAATTTAGACATACCTCTGTAACTGCACCGGTATGCGACGGTCAGATTGCCGGTCATGGCTTTGAAGGATATATTATGGCTATCGAAGCTGTAATTAAGCTTTGTAAGCAAAGTTAATTTACTAGACATACATAAAACATATAGGAGATTGAGGGATAAATATGGATAATTTTAAAAGGGTAGTGGAAATTAATCAAAACTTGAATATTGACGCAGTGCTGATATCTAACGGTAATAACATGCGTTATGTCAGTGGATTTGCCGGTGAGACAGGATATCTATATATCTCTAGTAAACACCATATGGTTATAACTGATTTTCGTTATACCTATCAGGCTGAGGCTGAGGCAGAAGGATATGAAATTGTCACAATCGGGAGCGAAGGATATGAGAAAGCTATAAATGACATACTAAGAACGGATAATGTTAAACGTCTTGGATTTGAATCAAATGATATGATGTATTCAAGATATGAGAATTTGCTAGATCAGCTAGAGGTAGATGAACTTGTTCCTGTAAAGGATGAAATTACAAGCCTAAGAAGAATAAAGACGCCTCAGGAGTTGGAATATATTAGTAAGGCTGAAGGCATCGGTGACAAAGTGTTTACAGAGATATTAACATTTATAAAGCCGGGTATGACTGAGCTAGAAGTAGCGGCAAGAATCGAATATTTATTAAAGCTTTATGGAGGAGAGAAGTTAAGCTTTTCTGCTATTGTGGCTTCTGGTGTAAATTCATCAATGCCTCATGCGGTTCCCAGCAAAAAGAAGATAGAGGATGGAGATTTTCTTACTATGGATTACGGCTGTGTATATGAGGGGTATTGCTCTGATATGACAAGGACCATTGTAGTAGGTAAGGCATCTGATAAACAGAAGGAGATCTATAATACAGTTCTTGAAGCACAGCTGGCAGCACTGGATGCTATTAGAGCAGGCCTTAAGGGTAAGGATGTGGACAAGATAGCAAGAGATATAATAAACAATGCTGGTTATGAGGGATGCTTTGGTCATGGACTGGGACACAGTGTAGGACTATTCATTCATGAGAATCCCAGACTTTCACCGAGTGAGGAAGATATCATTGAGGCAGGAATGATTCAGACTGTTGAACCCGGTATATATGTTAGGGGCTACGGCGGTGTAAGGATTGAAGACCTTGTGCTAGTAACTGAGGATGGCTATGAAAATTATACTCATTCCGACAAATCGCTTATTGAATTGTAGGACTAGGTAAAAAATTGTTGCAAATAGTAATAGTTTATTATACACTTAGGTGTAGTTAATATTAAGGAGGAATTAGTATGGTATCAGCAGGCGAGTTCAGGAATGGGTTGACAGTCGAGATAGATAATACAGTATACCAGATTATCGATTTTCAACATGTTAAGCCTGGAAAAGGTGCGGCCTTTGTTAGAACTAAATTAAGAGATATAAAAAATGGTGGCGTTACGGAGAAAACATTCCGTCCAACGGAGAAATTTCCTACGGCACATATA
>JAQVQL010000305.1 GCA_028701595.1 Herbinix sp. | reverse complement strand
GTAGCAAAAGAATGGGAAGCAAGTGGTGCTTCCTTTATACATGTCGTTGACGTAGATGGTGCATTGGTAGGTCAGCCTGTTAATGATGAAGTAATTAGGGAAATTGTTAAGAGCATCAATATTCCTATCCAATTAGGTGGAGGGATTCGTTCTATTAAAGATATAGAGAATAAGCTTAACTTAGGCATTAGTAGAGTTATTATTGGTACTAAGGCAGCTAGCGATCCCAGATTTATGAAGGATGCGATATCAATATTTGGGCCTGAACGTATAGTTGCAGGTATTGACGCAAAGGATGGTATAGTTGCTGTTGAAGGCTGGGAAAAGCTCAGTAATTATAATGCAGTGGCTTTAGCTCAAGAGATGAAGGATGCCGGTGTAGAGACAATAGTTTATACCGATATTGCTAAGGACGGAATGCTGCAGGGACCAAATATTAACTATACGTTAGAAATGGTTGAAGCGACAGGATTAAACATTATTGCATCGGGAGGGATTTCCTCATTAAAGGATTTAGAGATTTTAAACGAAAATAAAGTATATGGAGCAATCATCGGTAAGGCACTATATGAGAACAAGATTGATCTTAAGCAAGCTGTCACGATGTTTGAATAGTACATTTATATAAGGAGGGAATCATTTATGCAATTTAAAAAGATTATTCCATTATTAAATACAGAAGGCGAAATCGGAGCAAATGTTATCAAACTAGCAAGAGAGTATTCGGATAAAGGCGCTGATGAGCTACTTATATATAACTTCTCTAAGGATGAGCATTCCGGGGAGGAGTTTTTAAAATTATCCAAGCAGATTGCAAGAACCATAGATATTCCCTTTATTATTGGCTATTATGTTAGGAATTTTGAGGATGCGAAAAAAGCCTTATATACTGGTGCTGCAGGAATACTACTACCTTATTCGATTTTAGATAATACAGAGCTAGTTAAGGATATTTCAAAGAGATTTGGTGATAACAAGGTCTGCCTAGAGATTGACCAATCGGATTTTATGAACAGGGATAATATATATGAGCAATGCAAGGAACTCGGTATTGGTACTTTAGTAATCAACTACATAGTCGAATCCGAAGCATTTATGAGTAAAATATCAAACTCACAATTTCCGGTGATTATTCGTGATAATCTAAAGAACAAGGATATCAGGTACCTACTGGCACTTCCCAATGTTAGTGGAATTGCCACAGACTTTTATATAAATAAGGATATTATGAAGGCAAAGCAGGCACTAAAACAAGAAGATATTAGTGTAAATATATTTGAAAGTAAGCTTGCTTTTTCGGAATTTAAGCTTAATAAAGACGGATTAATTCCAGTAGTAACACAGGATTATATAACTGGTGAAGTGTTAATGCTTGCTTATATGAATGAGGAGGCTTATAATAGCACTATTACGCAAGGGAAAATGACTTATTTCTCGAGAAGCAGGAATGAGCTGTGGCTTAAGGGAGAAACATCAGGTAATATCCAATACGTTAAAGAGATATTTCTTGATTGTGATAATGACACACTCCTTGCTAAGGTAATATCAGACGGTCCTGCTTGTCATACAGGTAATAAAAGCTGTTTTTATACAAATTTAATAGAAAAATCAGAATATAAGAAAACCAATACCTATCATATACTTGAGGATGTTTATGATGTCATCATGGATCGTAAGAAGAATCCTAAGGAAGGGTCATATACCAATTACCTATTTGATAAGGGTATTGACAAAATCCTAAAAAAATGTGGTGAAGAAGCAGCTGAGATTATTATTGCTGCTAAAAATCCCGAAACTGGAGAGTTAAGATATGAGATAGCAGATTTCTTATATCACCTAATGGTGCTTATGGCTCAGAATGGACTAGATTGGGAGGATATTACTACAGAACTGGCAGATAGGAAATAAATCAGTTCAGCAAGCTGAACTTTTACGAAAAGCAGCTTAGTATTATATACGATTACAGGAGGCAAGGGAAGTGCAGACTTACGGTGTAAATGAACTAAGGAAAATGTTTTTAGATTTTTTTGAAAGCAAGGATCATTTGGTATTAAAGAGCTTTCCATTGATACCACAAAATGATAACAGTTTGCTCTTAATTAATGCGGGAATGGCTCCCCTAAAGCCATATTTTACAGGACAAGAGGAACCACCAAGTAAAAGAGTGGTAACCTGTCAAAAGTGTATTAGAACCAATGATATCGAGAATGTCGGTAAGACTTCGCGTCATGCGACATTTTTTGAGATGCTTGGTAATTTCTCCTTTGGAGATTATTTTAAGAGAGAATCCTTGGCATGGTCCTGGGAGTTCTTAACCGAGGTAATTGGCCTAGATAAGGACCGCCTTTATCCTTCGGTATATTTGGAGGATGATGAGGCCTTTGATATCTGGAATAAGGAAATAGGTATAGCAAAAGAGCGAATTTATCGTATGGGTAAGGAAGATAACTTCTGGGAAATCGGCTCTGGCCCATGTGGTCCATGTTCTGAAATATATTATGATCGTGGTGAGAAGTACGGCTGCGGCAAGGATAATTGTGAAGTGGGCTGTGAATGTGACCGCTTTATTGAGATATGGAATAATGTATTTACTCAATTTTACGGTGATGGCAAGGGAAATTATAGGGAATTAGAAAAGAAAAACATTGATACAGGCATGGGACTTGAAAGACTGGCTGTGGCTGTACAGGATGTTGAATCCATATTTGATATTGATACCTTTAAAGTAATAAGAGATAAGGTATGCCAATTAGCAGGGGTAAAATATCTTACTAATCCAAAGAATGACGAATCAATTCGTATTATTACAGACCATATACGTGCTGTAACATTTATGGCTTCTGATGGTATTATTCCCTCGAATGAGGGCAGGGGTTATATCTTTAGACGATTACTTCGTCGTGCAGCAAGGCATGGACGGCTTCTTGGTATAAAGAATATCTTTTTAGCAGAGCTGTCTGGTATAGTAATAGGGGAATCCAAGGATGGTTATCCTGAGCTTGACGAGAAGAAGGATTATATACTTAAGCTTCTTGCCATAGAAGAAGATAAATTTAATAAAACAATCGATCAGGGTCTTAATATACTTCAGGATTTGCAAAATGATATGGATAAAAACAAGCAGAGAATACTATCCGGTGAGGATGTATTTAAGCTTTATGATACTTATGGCTTCCCCTTTGATCTTACAAAGGAAATATTAGAAGAGAAGGGCTACGAGGTTGACGAAAAAGGCTTCCTAGATGCAATGGAGATTCAGAGAGAGACAGCTAGAAGTGCCAGAGGCGCAACTAACTATATGGGATCTGAAGAG